>JAFPBP010000099.1 GCA_017424085.1 Clostridia bacterium | reverse complement strand
GTCAATCCCACCCAGTGCGAGGCCGTCACCATGGTGGCGGTGCAGGTCATGGGCAATGACGTGGCGGTGGGCATGGCGGCCTCCCAAGGCAATTTCCAGCTCAACGTATTCATGCCCGTGCTGATCCACAATTTCCTGCAGTCCGTCCGTCTGCTCACCGACGCCATGGATTCCTTCAACGACCGTTGCCTGTCGGGGCTGACCGCCAACCGCGAGAAAATGGCGGAGAATCTCCACCGCTCCCTCATGACGGTGACGGCTCTGAACCCCCACATCGGCTACGAGAACGCCGCAAAGGTGGCCAAGCTGGCCCACGGCGAGGGGATCACCCTGAAGGAGGCCTGCGTGCGGCTGGGGTATCTGACGGCGGAGGAGTTTGATCGGGTGTTTGATTTTGAGAGGATGGTGTAAGAGATGCCCGCAAATGACCGCATGAGGCATGCACTACGCGCCGACTATAACCGTCAAATCCTGACAGACGTGGTCTATATCATCATATTTCTCTACATGCTTATACCGCTTCCGCAGATCGTCATGTCTCTCGCTTGGAGCATCCCCGTCTGTGTCGGTATAGCGTCATCCGTCACGTGCTATGCTTGGGAGCGTCGGAGGTTACGAAAGGGCAAGAATCCCAAAGGGGTGTTTCTCCTGTTCTGCCTACTCCCCGTTGCTCTCCTGGCCATACTGCTGCAATGCGGTGTCTTCCCCGATACAAACGCCGTCTCATGTATTTTTTACATACCCGCCTTCTTCCTCGGCCGTACCGTTATTCCCCTGACCCTGCTTTTGCGGGATGGCATTCATTGGCGAAAGGGCAAGCTCTGTGAATCCGTGGGATACAGGAAAGGAAACGTCCGTCGCATGGATAATTCCATGACGCGAGAATACTACGTACTGTTTCAAGAAGAATTGACCCACAAAACTCATCTGATCCGCATGGCGAACTTGTCCCCCGGCCACCGGTATCGCCTCCTTTTTCTCCCCCATTCGGGTATAGCGGCAGGAGAGATCATCCCCCGTCACCACAAAAAGAATCCCGTTTCCACCGAGATATGCGCGGACGAGCCCTTACCCGCACGTCGGAAGGCGAATCAATACGGCAAAGCAGGAAGCATTTGCGAAACGCTGGCCCTCGTGCCGGGCATCGGCGGATTCTGCTGTGCCGTACTGCTGAGATTTCCTATCGCTCTTTGCGGTGGTTTCACTTTCATGATCGTTCTTTTGTTGGTTGGAGGATATATGCGGCAGAAGAATCGGGAGCTTCGGTGTACCCATTCCACCACCGCCCGTTGCCTCGAAACCATCGAGCGGGGAGGAGGCAGGCGTCATGTTGCCCGTCCTATCGTAGAGTACGAGGTGAACGGCGTGACCTACGTCAATGAATTGCCCATTCGCTGCACGTATTTTGACGTCGGAAAGGCATTTACCATTTATTACGATCCCCTTGATCCCGAAACGGTACGGGCACAGTAAGAGCATAATTGCAGTTTATCGGGCTGAAGTCCGAAAAACCCCAGCGTAACCGTTCAGTCGGTATTTCAAATTGCAGTGTAACTATTCAGTCGATTCTTCAAATTGCTGTTTGTCGGTCTGCTGTCTGACGGAAAGAATGGAAACGAGAAGGGTGACCCTCATCCGTCACCCGCCGTTGGCGGGCGACACCTTCCCCTAGGGGAAGGCAAGGGCTTTGCGTTTTCTGAAGCTCCTAAAACCTATAGGCAACAGTATGTTTTCGGTTATAAGAAGAGCGAAAACGTTCCACATTCTTGCCTTCCCCTGGGGGAAGGTGGCACGCCCTTCGGGCGTGACGGATGAGGGTCACCCTTCCCAATTCTGCCCTGTTCCGTCAGACCGACAAACCCAAATTTGATGGGCGGCTGAATAGTTACCTTCTTTTTTATGGGAATTGGCTTATTTCGCCAAAGCCTCCTCCACGGCGGCCACC
>JAFPBP010000098.1 GCA_017424085.1 Clostridia bacterium | reverse complement strand
GGATCAAAGGACGCATCGTCCCTTTGCCGCTCCGCCTCGAGCCGATAGTTTTCGATCATGGACAAAAAACCTTCAAGCGTTTTCTTCATGGAGAGCAGCGTGGTGACCTTGTCGGGATGCTCGCCGTGCATGTGCAACGATTCCTCGATCTCCCCAATCAGCCCGGGGATCCCGACCCGCAAGACGCGCTCGTAGTTTGGCGCGAAGTGATCCTTATTCGTGAGAAAGGACCGCTGCGGGACTCGGTCCGAAATCGTTTTTGCGTATTTTAATACCAATGCGTCTTCTTTACAAAACAAAGATTTTTTATTGCCTGCAAACCATTCGCTTTTCAGGATCACGGGCTTCGATTCGGAAAACAGGGCATGGATCCCCTCCGCGCGCAGGGTCGGAACATCCGCGCCCAAAGCGCTTCGGTACCCCAGATAACGGAAGTAGTACGGGGCGTACGTCCCGCACGGAGCCTGCTTCAATTCGAGATTCAAGGATTCAAACAGTTTCATAAAGCCACCTGCCACGATGCATTTATTGCAATTCAATTATATTCCGCCCCGCCGGATTTGTCAATGAATACAATTAAGAATCTTGACAAAATTAAAATATTCTGCTATAATAAAAGCAACTGCGAGGGGAGGTCGGAGCGCGTTATGAAAACCTTTGAAATAAAGACTCTGCCAAGAGTGATCTTTGCCCATACCTACCACGCCGAACGCTACTCCAATACGTTCGGGATCAATGAGACCCGAATGGAGGTAACCTATATCTCCGAGGGATCGCTCCAAATAACCCGTAACGGAAAGGAATATCGGGCACAGCAGGGAGATCTGATCTGTCTGCCCTATTCTCCCCATGAGATCAAGGTCAACGCCTCCGAATATCACGAGCATCATACCGTTCAGGCGGAGCTGACGTGGGAGGAGGACGGGGTGAACGGGTTGTATCTCCCCATCGTGACTCCGGCGCAGCTCCATACGAAAAACGCACGGATGCTTATTGATCAGTTGATATGCAATCCTTTGTTGTTCAAGGATTCCTCCACCAAGGGGGCAACGCTTTTTCTCAGTCTTCTCTATGAGATCGACAAATGCAATCGCAGCACGGAGAAAGAAACTTTGCCAAGCGACGTCCGATATACCATGCGCGCAAAGGAATACGTCCAACAAAACCTCCGTCTGCCCATTACGCAAAAGAGCGTCGCCGAGCATCTTTCGATCACCCCCGAATATCTCTGCTCGGTATTCAAAAGAGTGGAAGGAATCACGTTGATCAAATACGTTAACACCGAAAAGCTGTCGGCGATCCGAACGCTGATGGAAAAGGAGCACGTGCATCTGTACGAAGCAACGGCGATGTTCGGATACAACGACCCCAATTACGTCAGCCGCTTGTTCAAGCAATACTACGGATACAACATTACAAATCAACCGAACCACCTCCCCGAAATTGCCCCGTAAAAAAACCGCCCCGACGAGAGCCGTCGGGGCGGAAATTATTTCTTCAATGAATTATCGGATGCTGTGCTTTTTGGAGATAAAGTTGTAAATGATGCCGACCACGACCACCAGAGCGATCAGCCCGAGCAGGACGTAGAAGCCCGCTTCCCAGCCCCAGTTATCGGCAATGGCACCCAGACCGTACATGCTGATGGTGCTGCCCAGATAGCAGAAGCCGTTGAGGACACCCGCCAGCTTGCCGGAGTTGAAATGGCTCTTTAGCTGCAGGGGAACCATGCTGACGATGATGTTGTCGATACCCGACATGAGGGCGGAGATCAGCGCGAAGGACAGGACGGTGATGATCATGGCAGCCACCGAGCCGGAAAATCCGAAGGTGAAGAGAATGACCAGTCCCATCAGGACGCCGGACATAACGAACATGACCGTGCAGGCGCCGATGTATTTTTTCACAACGTTATAGACCTTGACCGCAAAGACCGTTCCGGGGATGGCAAGGAGAGGCAGGAGCAGGGTCAGAAGGATGGAGAACCAGTCCTGAGTTCCGTAAAGGGCGTTGAGGATATCGGGGGTCCAGGTGGTCAGACCGTCCTTGACGAAGTTGTTCACAACGGCGAAGAACGCCAGAATGCAAACCAGGAAAATCAGTACGCGAGGCGTGATGCTTACCTTGGGAGCGCCTTCTTCGATTGCGGTTTCCGCCAGAGTCTTCTCTTCTTCGGAACATTCCTTTCTCAGAGAGGGAACGAGGCGATCGAAGCTGAAGAACCAGACCAGAGCAATGGTCAGAAGCAGACCTGCGGCGACGCTGAAGGACCAGCGATAATCCGCAATGGCGGAAAACAGGGCGCTGATACCGTAGATGAGGAACGTACCGGTTGCCACGGTGGTTCCCATGACGACGATGGCACGGTCGATCTTATCCTTCTTCATAGTCTCGGAGAGAAGACGGATCAGCGTGGGCCAAAGAAACGACATTACGATTCCGTTGATCAGCCAGAAGAACTTGAGCAGTGCAAAGTTCTGACAAAATCCGACACAGATGTTCATAACGCTGGCAATGGACAAGCAGGTGAACACCACGTATTTGACGTTGTACTTCTTGCACAGGATTCCGTTCACGATCTGACCGATTCCGTAAGCAAAGAAAAAGCAGGTGGAAACAAGACCCGTATCTGCGTTGGGGACGCTGAAGGCGTCACCGATCAGCTTAATGTTGGCGCCGTAACTGAGCTTACCGATGTAAGAACAGGTGTAGACGATCCAGCACAAAACCAGCAGTAGGGTCGATTTACTCAAGGGTTTTTCTTTTGGGCTCGCGAGGGTACTCATAAAATTCCTTCCTTTTTTCGGTGCATGCACCGTTATTTAATTTATAATAAATCCCGTTAAGGATACCAGTTTTTTGTGTACTATTCGTGCCTATTCTCCAAATAAATTATGAACTGTTGGTTTTTTGCGGAAATTCAGGATTGCGCCTCAGCGGCAAAGCGGGCGGGGGAGCGTCCCACGGCGGAGGTAAAGCAGCGGGAAAAATAAAACACGTCGCAATATCCCAGCTCGGCGGCGGTCTCCTTGACGCTGAACATGCCGCTTCCCAGCATTTCCTTGGCGGCGGTGATCCGCAGGGCGTTTCGGGCGGAGACCAGGGTCTGTCCCGTGCGGGCGACGTAAACGGCGCGCAGGTGGGAGGGGCTTACGTTGCAATAGGCAGCAATCTCCTCGGCGGAAAAATTGCGCTTGAAATTTTCGTGCAGATATTCGGTGACACGGGAGACCAGACGTCCCCCTGCGTCGGGGGTCTCCTGCGCCCGCTCCCAGCGCAACAGGTCCAGATAGAGCCGCATCAGCCCCATGCGGCAGACCGTGCGGGAATCATCCCTCTGCGCCTGCCATGCAGATTGC
>JAFPBP010000097.1 GCA_017424085.1 Clostridia bacterium | reverse complement strand
GGGTGTGAACATTAACGTCAACGATGCCGTTGCAATGGTCCGCGATGGAGTAAAAACTGTACGCATCGAGCTTCGGCAAAATGAATACATAGGCAATTCCCATAACGTGATTCTGGATCTGCCCGGAACCGACGACGAGTATATCGTACTTTCCGCTCATTACGATTCCACATCTCTGTCGCAGGGTGCCTACGATAACATGTCCGGTTGTGTCGGTTTGTTGGAAATCGCAGAATACTTCTCGTCACATCCGCATAAGCGCGGGCTTCGGTTCGTGTGGTGCGGAAGCGAAGAGCGGGGGCTTTTGGGCGCCAAGGCGTACTGCAACGCCCACGAGGAGGATCTGAAAAAAGCGGTTCTGAACGTGAATCTTGATATGATCGGCTGCATTATGGGCAAATTCATCGCCTGCTGTACCGCTGAAAACCGTTTGGTGGATTACATTTCCTATATGGGCGACGAATACGGCTTCCAGATCAAATCCTATCAGGATATCTATTCCAGCGACTCCACGCCCTTTGCCGATCACGGTGTCCCTGCCGTTTCCTTTGCCCGCGTTTCTCCCCGTGAGGCGGCGACCATCCACAACCGCTACGATACCATGGCGAGCATGAGCATGGCGCAGATGAAGAAGGATTCCGAGTTTGTTATTGCTTTCGTTTCCCGCATGGCAAACGCGGCGTTTTGTCCCGTTTCCCGCGAAATTCCCGCAGATATCAAGGAGAAGCTGGACAAATATCTTTGCCGTAAGCGCTGACCGTGTGCGGTCGGATTGCTGCTGTAACCGATGGATCGATTGCCCGTTCAGTTTCCCCTGTAATGATGAAAAACGGTCTCCCGCTTTTACACGGAAGACCGTTTGTTTTTCTCATAAATTTGCTTCGAGGATGCGGACGAATTCTTCCAGACCTTCCTGATCTTCCTTTGAAAATCGGTTGAATTCAGGGCTGTCAAGGTCTAAAACTCCATAGATCTCGCCATTTCTGCGAATGGGAATCACGATCTCTGAATTTGAGGCACCGTCGCAGGCGATGTGCCCTGCAAATTCGTGCACGTTCTCCACCCGCACTGTTTCGTTCTTTTCCCATGCAGTTCCGCAAACGCCTCGTCCTTTGGGAATTTTGATACAGGCGGGTTTGCCCTGAAAGGGTCCGAGGATCAGCGCGTCGCCCTCTACCAGATAGAATCCCGCCCAGTTCAGTCGGTCCAGGGTGTGGAAGAGCAATGCCGATGCGTTTGCCAGATTTGCGATAGGGTAGGGGATGTTTGCGATCAATTCACGAAGCTGAAGGTTTAGCGCACGGTAATCTGTCATAGGAATTCCTCACAGAAGCGTTAATGCATTTTTATAAAAGATCTTGTCGGTGATTTCGTCGCCCAGGTTGAAGGAACGTAAAATCTCTGCATCTTCTCGGATGCTTCCCCAAGGGGAATCTGTGGCGAATAGGATTTTGTCCGCCCCGTGCTTTTCAAGGATCCTGCAGAATTGTTCCCGATCGATGAAGCGAAGGCAGAACGCCGTATCGAAATACACGTCCTCGCCGCACAACAGATCGTACACCTCATCCCATTGCTCGCTGGCGCCGTAGTGGGCAAGAACGAGCTTTGGATGCCCCACGGCACGGATGACCTCCTTTGCCAGCTGCGGAGGGCAACGGACGGGTTGATCCCGATATCCGATGTCGATTCCCGCGTGGGTCACCACGGTCAGATCGTATTCCTTGGCGCAGTTGAGAATTCGCAGATACCCCTCGTCGTTGATGAAGGTCTCCTGGTAATCGGGGTGAATCTTTACCCCCGAAAACCCTTGCTCCTTGAGAAATTTCATCTTTCCATCAATGTCTTCGCATTTCGGGTGAATGCCTCCGAAGGACACGATTTTGCGCTTCTGATCCCCGAAGGTACGGTTGACCTCGGCTGCAAAGCGGTTTACGCTGTCAAATTGCATCGGGTTTGTCAACACGGGAAGAGCAATCGCAAGATCTGCGTTTCCTTTCTCCATTTCGTTCAAAAGTCCGTTGACCGATCCGTCGGAATACGGGGTCACGTTGCCTTTCGCCGCAAGAAAATCAATGGTTTTCTTTGCGATCTTATCGGGGAAAATATGAGTATGAAAGTCGATAATCATGGTCGCACTCCAAAATGAGTTTTCTTTGTATATTTTATCATAATGTTCACGATTTGTCAAGTTCTATTCGCAATCTTGCATTGCTTCGCAAAAATGGAAAAACTCCCCCGATCATTTGACTCGGGGGAGTTTTTCTGGTTTCGCCTGTCGCATCATAAACGGGGAACTCGAACGGTGCAGACTCCTGTGTTGTGATGTTTGTCGTATGCTGTGTGAATTGATTTCTTTTCCCCGAATTGGCTCTATTTTACCACAAAGCATGCGGGAAAAAGCGTGGATCCTGTCGAGTATATTACGATTTTAAAATAATGTTACAGAATAAGACCATCGCCTCGGGGGAGACGATGGTCGTTTCGTTTACAGTTGTCTGGTGATTCCCGTGCCGTAGATCTTGCTTCCCTTGCTGGTGGGACCGTCCATCTGAACGGCTCTCCATTTTTCCTCAAAGGCGATGACCTCCTCCGAGGGAACGAGGGGCGCGATTCTGCCGAAGAAGCGCAGATAGTGATCCTCGCTCATTTCCGCAAGCCCGTCAATGACTGTCTTGCGATTCAATCCGAGGGCATGCTGGCGCATGGCGTATCCGGCGCTTTCCGCAATCGCCTGACGTTCGGGGAAATAGTTGTTCAGAAGGAACAGGGCGTAGCATACCAGACGGTAGGAGCCGTGGCAATGATAAATGCGGTCGTAGCCGCTTCCTTCTCCCTGCACCGCAACAGTAAGCCCGTCCTTCACCGCCTGCGTGATGGAATCTCCGTCGTTATCCTTGGCAAAGCAGAGGGTGAACAGGTTTCCGAATCCGATCTCACCGGGGCCGATCTTGTGAGAGTCGCTGGAGCTGACTACGGGAATATTGCATCCCTGCGCACGCAGATCTCCCCAGAAGGCGGAGGTCTTGTTGTACGCCGCAATTCCGCCGCCGCCCAAAAGCTCGAAGGAATCAAACATGCCGCTCTTCAAGAAGATTGCCGCAAGCTCGTCGCAAACGTTG
>JAFPBP010000096.1 GCA_017424085.1 Clostridia bacterium | reverse complement strand
TCGCCCCGATCTGATCGAGATCGAAGCGGATCCGGATTCTTATCGCGTGTTGTTCTCTCCCTTCCTTCCCACCTTGGAGCGGGCAGGGCTTTCCGAAAGGATCCGTGCTTGGGTGGAAGCGGGCGGCACTTGGGTGGTCGGACCTCTGACCGACGTTCGCACCGCCGACGGCACCCGTTACAAGCATCGTCCTTACGGCATGCTGGAGGATCTTGCCGAGTTCCGCTGGGCGTTCTCCGTGCCCGATCTGGCAGGCGATCTGACCTGCACAACCTCCGACGGCAAGCCCTTCCGCGGCGTTCATTGGTATGAATTGTTTGAATCCGATGCGGATACGCTGGCGCAGGTTACGGGGTCTCCGCATAAGGAGCTGTGCGGTAAGGGTGTCTTTCTGCATAAGAAGGTGGGCAAGGGACAGGTCTTCTTCCTTGGTACCGTTCCCGATTACGATACCATGAAGAATGTCGTTCTTCCTGCGGTCTTCAAGGCGGCAGATCTTTCTCACGGCGGTGGAGACGGATCCTCGTTCATGGTCATCCCCCGCGAGGGCGCCGACCGCAAGGGGCTGATTCTTGCGGAATATGCCGGAAAGGGCGGCGAATATCATCTGCCCGCGCCCATGCGTTCGGTCCTGACCGACGAGGTCCTGGAGGGAACGGTCTCGGTCAAGCCCTACGACGTGATCCTTCTGGAAACGATCTGATCAAGATAAAAACGAAACGCACCTGACGATCGGTCAGGTGCGTAATTTTTTATTTGCTGAACAGACCCTCCACCCATTCGCTGATGGCGGTGATCATTTTGGTGAAGGCTTGCGTTGCGATGCCCCACCATTCGGTGAGCTTGACTCCCGCCGTGTCGATCCAGAGGTCCAGCATTTCCTTCAGCGGCTCGAGAATGTCGTCGAACATGCCCACGGAGAAGACGTGAAACGCAACGAACATGCTGACCAGAAAGATGATCGAGGATATTACTGCAGAGATCACGCAGGGAATGAGGGGTTCCTTTCGGATGAAGCCTGCCCCGCTGTAGATCAAAGCGGCAAATCCGCAAACGGGAGCCGCCACCGCAAAGACCATCACGTAGAGAATGGTTCCGAACCCGATGATCACGCTTTCTTCCTCGGGGGCTTGGTACATTTGGAAGAAGCAGAACAGCAGACCGACGCTTGCAACGGGCGCCAATGCAAATATCTGTGAAAGCAGGGAATACTTCGCCTTCTTGCGAGGCAACGCCTGCGAGTCTCTCGTTTTCATGGGATCCCTCCGATCTTACGTTTTATTATAACATAATTTTTTTCGCATGTCAACTGCGCAGGAATGGGAAATGCGCGGTAAGGATTGAATTTTTTTCTAAATCTTCGCGCTTGCTCTTGATTTTACCGCCTTAATGTGCTATGATTTATCCCGTACGATCAGAAAGGAGTCTTGTCTTTTGTTGCAAACCTTCCAAGCCACCCTGTCCCCCATGCTGGTGATGTTTCTGTGCATCGTGATCGGGTTCGTTCTGAAAAAAGCGAATCTGCTGCCCGATTCTGCGGGAACCGTCATGTCTAAGCTGGAAAACTACGTTTTTGTTCCCGCCCTGATCATTCATACCTTTATGAACTATTGCACCGTGGCGTCGCTGACCGATCAGTATTCGCTGATCCTCTACAGCATCGTCGCCCTGCTTCTCGGGATCGCCATTGCAATTCCTCTTTCCAAGGTCTTTTCCAAAAACGACGCTTATCGGCGCAACGTTTATAAGTACGCTCTGACCTTCGGAAATTTTGCATTCATGGGCAATGCCATCGTTCCCGCCATCCTTGAAAGCGTCGATCCCGAAATTTTATATAAGTACATGCTTTATACTCTGCCTCTGAACCTGATGGTGTATACGTGGGGGATCGTGATTCTGATTCCCGCAGGGGAGAATAAGGGCGGCTTTTTGAAAAAGCTGATGAATCCCGTATGCGTTTCCATTCTTTTGGGTGCGCTTCTGGGGTTGATCGGCGCGGAAGCCTACGTGCCCTCCTTTCTTCTGACCGTGGTGAATTATTGCAAGGGCTGCATGGCGCCCGTGGCAATGATCCTCACGGGATTCGTCATCGGCGGGTACCGTCTTCTTGATCTTCTGAAAAACATGCGGGTCTACGTGGCAACGATGCTTCGTCTCTTCGTGATTCCCGCGCTGATTCTTACGGTTCTGTACCTGTTGGGCGCAAGCGATACGGTGATGATCCTGACCCTCTTTGCCTTCGCAACGCCCCTTGGCATGAATACCGTCGTTTTCCCCGCCGCCTACGGAGGCGAGACTCACACGGGCGCCTCCATGGCAATGATCTCCCATACCCTTTGCGTGGTGTCCATTCCGCTGATGTATTCTCTGCTCACGTGGATTCTGGATCTGATCTGAATTAAAAAAACAAAACGGCTGTCTCCCTCGGGGGACAGCCGGATTTTTATAAGACTACGAGGATCGGTTGATCTGCCGTGACCGAATCGGGGGTGATGATGCAATCGACCGCCAGGATCGATACGCCCGCCTCTGCCGCCGCCCGCAGGGTCGCTCCGAAGGCGGGGTGGGTCTCGTCGTTGGGGCAAAGGTGGCGGATCCCTTTCATCTGCACGATGAACAGAACGTACGCCTCCAGCCCCGCTTCCTTGCAGGCGATCAGCTCCCGCAGATGCTTGACGCCCCGCTCTGTGGGCGCGTCGGGAAAGGACGCGATCCCGTCCCGCTCCAAGGTGACTCCTTTTACCTCCAGATACGCCCGTCGGTCGCCGTCCTCGATATAGAAATCAAAGCGGGACGTTCCGTAGCGCACTTCGCGGCGAACCGTTGCGGCGGGGGAGAAGAGCGATCCCCGCTTCAGCCATTCCTCCGCCACGTCGTTGACGATCTGGGAGTCCATGTTGATCAGTCTCGTTTGGTCGGGGGAAACCTTTTCTACGGCGATCAGATCGTATTTCGTTTTTCGCTCGGGATTGTCCGCCTTGGCAAGATAGACTGTTGCACCCTCCCGCAGAAGCTCGCGGCACCGCCCCGTGTTTTTTACGTGGACGGTTTCTTCTTTTCCGTCCAGCAAGACCTGCGCCACGAAGCGGTTGGGGCGGCGCAGAAAGGTTGCGGGCAGAATGACCTTATATCTCATGATGATTCCTCATTTATGTGTTGTTGCGCAATACTGTAAACCGTTTTGGTATATATGAATAAATCAATATAGAAATCGGTAAAATTTGATTTTATTGCATTGTTCGGGAATTTTCTTAAACCGATTCGGTATAATTCAGATCTACAATGCGATAGTCGTGCTTCATGGCGGGCAAAAGGACGTTGATCAGATCCTTCGTTGCGATCTTCAGGCTGGAGGTGTTGATGCAGGGGTGGCATCCCACGAAGGGCTGCTCCAGAACGTCCCGATCAATGATCAACTGCACCGCATTTTCGGCATCGTTCATCAAGCCCAGTACGCTGACCGAGCCGGGGGTCAGATCCAGATAGCGCTCCATGTGCTCCGCCGTGGCGAAGGACAGGCGGGACGATCCGATCTGCGCCGAGAGATCCTTGGTCTTGAAGGGCTTGTCTGCAGGCATCATCAAAAGATAAAAATCGGTCTGCTGTCGGTTGCAGAGAAAGAGGTTTTTGCAGATCTCCGCCCCCAGAATCTGCGTGATCTCGGCGCAGATCTCCATGGTCATGGCGGGCTCGTGGTCCACCCGTTGGTAGGGCAGGGCGTACCGATCCAAAAGGTCGTAGACCTTCCGTTCCTTTTCGATGCGCAGATCCGCGTCTGCGGGGCGTCCTTGGGCTAAAATCATAAGTAATCCTTCCTTTCCCGTATATTGTACCATAGAATCGAAAAAAAATCAAGCCCTTTGCGAAGCGTCTCTCAGACGCTTCGCAATGAATTGCCCATACGGGCGTGAATTGGCTCATGCCATAAATTGCACCTTTGGTGCATGAATTGCCTTCGGCATGGAGAAACGGGGCAATTCAGTTTATTTGTATCTATAATTCCGCGCATACAACAAAAAAAGACAGAGAACGCAATCCATTCTCTGTCTTTTCTCTATCGATTGGTAAGAATCCGAATTCAGACCTCAGTTCGTTTTTATTCTCCGAGGATGACGGTCAGCGTGACCACGCCTGCCTTGGGCACCGTTACGGGCTTGGTCAGGTCTGCGGCGCAGGTGACGGGTACCACCGCGTCGGGAG
>JAFPBP010000095.1 GCA_017424085.1 Clostridia bacterium | reverse complement strand
CCCCTGAACGAGAAGCTTTGCATTGCGGGCTTCGTCATTTTCGGAGACGTGGAGCTGACCCAAGCCTCCGCCACGGCGCTGCTGAAGAAGGCGCCCGAATTCGATCTTCTGATCACCGCAGAATCCAAGGGCATTCCCCTTGCTCACGAAATGACCGCGCAGGCAGGGAAAAACAAGTACGTTCTCGCCCGTAAGGCACCCAAGCTTTATATGCAGAATCCCGTCGCCGTGGAGGTGCAGTCCATCACCACCGCCGCCCGTCAGACCCTGTATCTGGATCAATCGGATCTGGACGCCATGAAGGGCAAGCGGATCCTGATCGTGGACGACGTGATCAGCACGGGTGAATCGTTGGCGGCGCTGGAAACTCTGGTCAATAAGGCAGAGGGCAACATCGTGGGCAAAATGGCGATCCTCGCCGAGGGCGATGCCAAGGACCGCGACGACATTCTGTATCTGGAATATCTTCCCCTTTTGGATTCGGAGGGACGTCCCCTGTAACAAAAATACGCAAGGAGCCTTTATGATTCGGATCGATTGCAAAGAATACGGCATTTTGCCCGAAACCGACGTTACGATCGCCTTGGATCGGTTGCTTCAACGGTTTCCCCGCGACGCTCATTTCGTATTGGAGCGAGGCAATTATTATTTCACGCCGAAATTCACCCACGATTACCGTCTGTCCAACACCGACGTTCTCCCCCAGCGAAAGCTGGGGATCCGTCTGAGGGAGATGGAAAACGTAATTCTGGATTTCAACGGCTCTCATCTGTATTTTGAGGGACAAATGCAGGCGATCACGCTGGATCACTGCAAAAACGTCACCGTCAAAAACGCCGTGATCGATTGGAAAAAGCCCTTGGTGGCAGAGGGAATCGTCCGCAATATCGGAGACGATTTCGTGGATCTCTACGTGGATCCCGCCGCCTTTCCCCATGAGCTGAGGGACGACGGAGCGCTTTATTTCGACATCGGGAACGACGAATGGAGAAAAATGGGACAAGGCTCCATCCAATTCGACGTCAACACCCGAACCGTGCGCCGTGATACAGGCGATTCCTTCCGTTTTTCCCGGATCGAGGCGCTGGGAGATTCGGTCTACCGCATGCGGGGCAGGATCAGCCAAAACCTTGCGGTGGGCAATATTTTCGTTCTGCGGCACAACGCAAGAGAGCATGCGGGGGCGTTCTGCGAAAAATGCAAAAACGTCACGCTGGAGGATCTGACCTTCCATTCCTGCGGAGGCTTGGGCTGTCTTGCCCAATTCAACGAGGACGTCACCTTCCGTCGGGTCCATTTTCTTCCCAACCGCGCCGCAGGACGGCTCATCGTCAGCGGGCGGGACGACGGCATGCACGTAACCTGCAATCGGGGCACGGTCACCATTGAGGAATGCTCCTTTTTGGGGCTGATGGACGATCCCATCAACGTACACGGTTGCTGCGTTACTGTGGCAGAGGTGATCAACGCCCGAACCCTCCGATGCAAGTACGAGCATCCTCAGGCATGCGGATTTCTCTATTGGGCAGAGGCGGGAGATCGCCTCGGCTTTATCGAGCGAAAGCACATGACGGCGGTGGGACAGGCAACCGTATCCGAATACGCCCTGTCGGACACCTACGAATATTTTACCGTAACCTTTGACTCCGATCTCCCCGACCACCTTCTGCAGGCGGCATCCGACCCCAAGGCGCTGGCGCTGGACAATCTGAGCAACACGGCGGCGTTCGTTTGCAGAAACAACCGCTTCGGCTCCTGCCGCGCGCGGGGTGTTCTGGTCTCCACACCCAAGCCCGTGCGAATCACGGGGAACCTGTTCGCCTCCTCGGGGGCGGCGATCTTGGTGGCGGGGGACTCCAACTATTGGTTTGAATCGGGCGAGTGCCACGACGTGGAGATTGCGGACAACGTTTTCACCGACGCCTGCCTCACCTCCGATTATCAGTTCTGCCACGGGATCATCTCGGTCTGCCCCGTGGTGCCCGAGCCCGTAACCGACCTTCCCTATCATAAAAACATCCGAATTCATCACAACCGCTTTGACACGGCGGATACTCCCGTGCTCTACGCCTATTCCACGGGAGGTCTGACCCTTGAACAAAACACAATCTTCCGATCCCCTGCCGCAGAATGCCGCAAGCCCGAGGCGAAGGGGCTGATCCGTCTGGATCATTGCAGGGACGTGAAGGCAAGCGACAATCGCTTCGTGGGAGAATTTACCCTGCCCACGTATGAAATCAAGGATTCCACCGCATTGAATCTTGAGTCTTAGGAGGACCCATGGGAACGATCCTGCAAGCGGACGGGCTGAGCAAAAGCTTTTCCACCCGCGTATTATTCCACGACGTCTCGTTCAAGGTGAACGAGGGCGATCGCGTTGGCATCATCGGTGTCAACGGCGCGGGAAAAACCACCCTGTTCCGCATTCTTACGGGAAAAGAAGAATACGACGGCGGCTATCTGACTAAGGAGAAGGGGCTGACCGTCGCCTACATGGAGCAGTATTCCGACTTCACCTCGGGGCGCTCCGCATACGATGAGGTCCTGACTCTGTTCTCTCCCCTCCTGCGCGCCGAGGCTGAGCTGGAGGAGATCAATCTGATCCTGGAACAACGGCAGGAGGAGGGACTGATCCGCCGCCAGCACGCCCTGTTGGAGTCCTTTGAGCGGGACGGAGGACTGACCTTTCGGGGCCGGGCACGCTCCACCCTTCTGGGGCTGGGCTTGACCGAGGCGGAGATCGCTCTGCCCATGGAATCCCTCAGCGGAGGACAGCGGACCCGCGTGCTTCTGGCAAAGATCCTGCTTTCGGGCGCAAACCTCCTGCTGCTGGACGAGCCCACGAACCATCTGGACATCCCCTCCATCGCATGGCTGGAAGGATTTTTATCCGAATACAAGGGCTCGGTCATCGTGGTCTCCCACGACCGCTTCTTTTTGGACCGCGTCACCAACCGCACCTTTGAGCTGGAGCACGAGCGGCTGACGGTATACGACGGAAACTATTCCTATTACAAGGAAAAGAAAGCCTTCGACCGTCTGACGCTGGAGCGGGAATACGAGAAAAAGAAAAAGGAGATCGCCCGCATCGAGGGCATCATCGCCCAGCAAAAGCATTTCGGACAGGAGCGCAATTACGTCACCATCCGAAGCAAGCAAAAGCAGATCGACCGCATTGCCGCCGATCTGGAAAAGCCCTTGGACGATCCCGAAAGCATCGGCTTCGTCTTCCGCTCCGAGGGAGGCACGGGCAACGAGGTGCTCAAGGCCGAGGATCTTGCCGTTTCCTTCGAGGAGAAAAAGCTCTTCCGCAACGTGACCTTCACCCTCTTCAAGGAGCAGCACGCCTTCCTGGTGGGCCCCAACGGATGCGGAAAGACAACCTTGCTGAGAACGATCCTGGGGCAACAGTCCCCCGACGAGGGCGTTTCCGAATTCGGAGCGCGGGTCCGTGTAGGCTATTACGATCAGACCATCGGAGACCTGCACGACGAAAAGACCGTCTTCGAAGAGGTGTCCGACGCCTATCCCCGCCTGTCCAACACGGCGATCCGTACGGCGCTGGGAGCCTTCCTGTTCCGAGGGGACGACGTGTTCAAATCGGTATCGGTGCTCAGCGGCGGAGAGCGGGCACGGGTGGCGCTGACCAAGCTGATGCTGTCGGGCGCAAACCTTTTGATCCTCGACGAGCCCACAAACCATCTTGACATACCCTCCAAGGAGGCTTTGGAGGACGCGCTTTTGGCTTACGACGGGACTTTATTGGCAGTTTCCCACGACCGATATTTCATCAATCGGCTGGCAGATCGCATCCTTGAAATAAACCGAAACGGCATACAATCGGTGAGCGGAAACTACGACGACTATCTGGAATTCGTAGCAAAGCATCCTGTCCTCTCCCCTGCGGAGCCGCAGAAAAAGGAAGAGCCGAGCAAGGAAAACGATTACGTCAAAAAGAAGGCTGAGCAAGCCGCCGCCCGCAAAAAGCAGGCGCGTCTGACCAAAATCGAAGGGGAAATCGCCGCAAACGAGGAGAAAATGGAGGAGTTATCCGCCCTCTTCTCCGACCCGAGGGTCTCGGCGGACTACGCCCGCGTGGCGGAGATCTCCGCAGAGCTGGACGCCCTGAAGGAGCAAACCGACGCACTCTACGCAGAATGGGACGCTCTTTCGGAAAGCTGAACGAATGCAAAAGGACGAGGAAGATTCCTTCCTCGTCCCGTTTTTTTGGATCAATTAATTATTTCCGAAGATCTGCCATGAGCTTTTTGCCTTCCGCGATCAGATATTCCGCAACGCCCGCTTGGAAACGAGACGAGCGGGATTCGTAGCCGCCCTCGTCAAACGCCTCCTGCATGGGAAAATATCCGTGTTTTCCGTTGGTCAGACAGGTGGGAAGGATCAGATCCCAACCCTCAGCCTCCTTCAGTCCAAGCCCGATGCCCGAAAAGGGCTCTCCGGGGATGCCGATCAACACAACGTTCCCGATGGCGATGCCGCTCAAATCCATTTCAAAGGAGTCGGGGCCATGCTCCAGCTCCACGAAATTGATCGCCTCAGCAACCACGGTGATCCGCATCATTCCTTTGTAGGGAAGCTCGTCGTCCCGTCCGCTCTCATGGATCTCCTTGATGATCTTCGCTTGCTCGATCTGCTCGGGCGTGGGGCGCTTTGCAGGAACGTGCACGGTGGTCTGCTTGTAACGAAGAGAATCAACGTCTGCGTAAACCACCTTGTCAAACACCTGAAGCACCGTACCCGCAACGACGCGACCCATATGACGGGAATATTCGTATCCGTCGTTGAAGCCGTCTTCGGGAATGCGGATGTCAATGTGGTTCACGTCCCCCTGCGCCCCGTTGAAGAAAATACATTTGCTTCCGGGGAGCGCCTGCTCCAGCGTACGTCTGGTAAAGCCGGGCCAATCGGCAGAAAACCTGCACCCACCGATCACGTCGGGATGGTTCCCGAAGTTGGCAAGGATCAAGGTCTGCCCGTCCTCCCGATCAAAGCGCAGAACGTTCACGCGGTGGTCGGTGATTCCGATGGGCTCGACCACATTGGGATTCTGCCGTCCCGGATTGGTCTGAATGCTCCCATCCTTCATACGGTAACGACGGACGAACGCAATCTCGGGCGAGGTTCCAACCCCGTACCCCATGCGGGCAGGCGTCAGATCCGCCAATGCATATTTTGCAACGTCTCCCATTCTGCGGTACAGAAACGTATAATACTCCCGCTCCAAGGGATTCTCGGAATCCTTTACCACGTAGGGCCCCGTGTGGGTATGAGTGGCATGAATGTAGATCGCCTGCTCGGGCAATCCCGTCACCTGAGAAATATAATTCTTGAAATCCTGACAGCAATCACGGGTCAAGCCCTCCTGATCCATCGTGATCAGAACCACTCGATCGTCCCCGCAGGCAATCGCCATAGCATTCAGCTCCAAGGGATCCAAAACCCCATTTGCCAGACGCTCGTGATAATACCCGATCAATCCGATTCCCGTCATGGGAGTTACGTCCATGCGGGCAAATCCAACCTGCAACTGATTCATAAAAGATCCTCCATCCTCTTAAAATCCGCGACCCGTTACATAGGTTTTCATAGATTGGAACGCCATGTGATGATCAAAATAGCGCTCCAGCTCAAATTCATACCGACCGAACTGCTGCGAAAATTCCTTCCAGAGCTCGGCAACCCCTGCATCGTCTCCCCTTGCCTTTGCCATCATCATCTCTGCAAACATCTCACAGTATTCCGCATGACGAAGCAAAAGGCGCATGGAAACGGTCTGCACCCGAACGGGAAGGCTCATATGCGCCGTGGCAAGGGCGCGCTCGTCCGCCGCCACATCCTTTACCGACTTCAGACGCTCCACCTGAGCAGGGTTGTAATACTTGCCCCGTTCCGGATCAACCGACCGCTCCCCTTCCATATATGCAAAATCAAACAGATCGCTGATCTTACTCAAAATTCGCTCCACATCCTGCCACGCATCCCCATACGCATGACGGAAATAATCCTCCTTCACCGCGTCGTAGTCGCAATCGCGGTTCAGCAGAGCCTCGGCGTAAATATAAATGGAAAAGCCGTTGGGGAAAAAGGCGCGCTGGGAGCCGTCCTCCACAATGCCATCAATGCCGATGGTTTTCATGGAAACGATGTCCTCATAAATGCGACGGCTGATATACATCATCCCCGGATCACGGAACACGTGAACCCAGTAATGATATTCGTAGCAGAAGCAAGGGCCTGCCCAGGATTTCTGCCATTCCCGAAGATAAGCGGCGTTTTCCTCGGTGGAAACGGGCGTTTTCCATGCGTTGCGAAGATATTCCCCCGCAGGAGGAATCCGCTCCGCATTCACGCTGGAGGTATACGACCGCTGAATGGGCGCATACAACAAGGCGAAACGCTCGGGATTGCGAATGGTCTCCCGAAGCGGCGCAAACAAGGTATCGAAATAAGCGATAAAGACAATACGGCTATCCAGCCCCCGCTGATTAAGAAGATCATCCAGCTGATTCATGATCATGATATAGTAATCGGAGGGACGAAGCTTTCTGCACTCCTCACATTCGCAATGGTTGCGGGAGTTGTCTGCCAACCACACGTGAATATAGGTTGCATTCCGATGGCTTTCCGCATAATCCGCAATGGCGGTTGCCATAACGGTGCGGGTTTCGGGATTGGACATGCAGAGATTGGTATTCAGCGCAACGCCCTCATACAGCGTCCGCTCGCCGTTTACCATGGCGATGTGCGGCACGATCTCAGCAGGGATCTCCTCATCTTGAGCACGCCATTGATCGGTAGAGGTCAACCCAAAGGGCTCGGCGGTCCAGCCGTGCCCCATATCGTGAAATTGAAGCCCGCGCTTGGCTATTTCAACCTCGCAGGCACGCTTCCATTGCTTCACCTGCTCGGGAGTAACGGGCTCGGGAGGACGGTTCTCCGCATTGTGCACGTGACTGTAATAAACGTCGTAATAATAGAAGGGGGTATCGAACTCCAGCATATAGACGTTCATTTCCAGCTTTGCATAATAGTCGATGGTCTCAATCATACATTGCTGGCTTTCCGCACCTTCGTTGCATTGCCCACGGAACCGATGGCTGGGCAAATGATGGTATTTGACGGGACGAATCTCCTGCAAGGGGATATACTCCCCATCAATGCCGGGATAAAGCCAACGACACCCGTTCTCCTTGAAGAAACGGTACACCGCAAAGAGAACGCTGCGAGGATTGGAGCCGCAGAGAATGCCGCCCGCGGAGTCCGTATCAATGTGCACCACGTCATCCAGCATCGGATCCTGCACCTCATCGAAGGTCAGACCGAAATCCTCCGCCAGCCCAAGACGGAACCCGTCGGTGGCATCGGGATCGTATGAAATAAAAACCTCACCGCATTCGGGCATCATCATTCGGAGATACTTTTTCAATTCCTCCGCCGCAAAATCAATCACGTGGTCCGCACGCATCTTTTTGATCTGATACATGGATATTCTCCTTACCTCGGGCTCAAAAAACGCCTCATCAATGGAAATCTACTTATTCAGTATATCAAATCAAAACAAGGATGTAAAGAGAAAAAACAAACACGAAAGTGAGGAATATAAACATACAAGAAAAAAATCGAAGCGCACCCGAAAGCCGTCCCGCGCAACCGCATACAGATCGCAACAGGGCAGTCTTCGATAGAAAAAAAATTCCGGCTTATGTTCCCGCATCTTCAGGCGAAACGAGAGAAAATCTTAAATTTAAGAGAAATGACACAATTCAGGGCTTGACAAACGGGAACTTTCGTGGTATAATATACAGGCAAATTTGGTTTGCCTCTTTGCCGGAGTGGCGAAATTGGCAGACGCCCGGGACTTAAAATCCCGTGGGATGAGAATCCCGTGCCGGTTCGATCCCGGTCTCCGGCACCAAAAATCAGATATCGCGGAGTGGAGCAGCTCGGTAGCTCGTCGGGCTCATAACCCGAAGGTCATGTGGTTCAAATCCCATCTCCGCAACCAAAAAAATTCCTTACACCATCGGTGTGAGGAATTTTTTGTTATACAGACAGGGCTTGATCTCCCGATCTTCGATTATGAGACCGACGAGCGT
>JAFPBP010000094.1 GCA_017424085.1 Clostridia bacterium | reverse complement strand
GTATCGGACGAGGTCATCGATTTTACGCGCAAGGTGACGCAGTACATCATCGACGAGCCTGCCATCAAGGCGGTCTTCTCGGGACACTATCACAGTACCATGACCGAGCAGCTGGGAGACAAGACGGGATATATCCTGGGCGGTCTGTTCAAGGGCATCGTGGGTGAAATTATCATTGACTGAAAAAGAGGGATTTTATGAAACGGATTTTCGTATGCTTTCTCATTGCCGTTCTGATGCTTGGTATGGTTGCCTGCACCGAAACGGGAAGCACCGACACCTCCACCAACGACGTGTCCGCGTCGGTGAGCGATTCGGATACCGCAAGCACCAACACCAATACCGATACTGATACCGAGTCTCAGACCACCTCCTCCGAGGAAGAGAAATTCACGGGCTACGATGAGAATCTCGAGCATAAGTTCATCGTGACCGATATCACCAACCACAGCATCGTGGTCTACGATCTGAACAAGTGCAACGGCAATTATCAGCTTTTGAAGGACGATAAGGTCGCCATTATCTGGGAGTGGGATGCGGACGACGATCCCAAATGCAAGATGAAGCCCAACGCCGGCATCGATGCTGCCAAGTATCGCTATTCCGCATATTACAAGAGGGATGTCATCATCGCCTGCTCCTCCAACGGTTGGGCAGGGGTCATCGATTACGAAGCCAAGTCCCTTCTGTGGGAATATAACATCGGAAAAGGTCCTCACTCCGTTGAAATGCTCCCCAACGGTGACCTTATCGTTGCCTGCTCCAGCGATCCCGGAGCTCTGGTTTACGTTCCCCTGTCTGCAGGAATCACTTATCCCGTCTCCTGGATCCCCAGCCTTTATTGCCACGGCGTCAGCTGGGATCCCGTAAATGAATGGCTCTGGGTCTTGGAAGATAACGGCGTTTACGCCGCAACGGTTATGAATCCCGGTAAGGATGGCAAGATCACCCGCCTGGGCGGCACAGGAGCCCTGTTCGGAGCCGGCATCGCGGGCGGTCACGCCTTCTCTCCCGTGGGCGGCGAGCCCGGGAAATACTGGGCGTCCTCGGGTTCGTTCCTGTTCCAGTTCGATGCTGAAACCGAAACCATGAGCCGTTCCTATACCCGTTTTGCAAAGCTGACCAAGTCCGGCATCAAGGGGATTGCTTCCTTTGCCGACGGTACGGTCATTCAGACCGTGGCCGGTATTGGAGGAAAGGATACCTACGGCTGGTCCAGTGACGGCTTCCGCATTGTCACCGTGGAGATGTCCGAGGGGCGCGTGAAGCAGCTTGTGACCAAGGAGACCAAGGTCATTTTCCCCGCATCTCACCGTGAATTTTATAAAGTACAGCCTTTCACCAAGAGCTATCAGTAAGGGGTAAAGGTCTTTACGGGTAGGATTCGTCTGTACGTCGGATCCTGCCCGTTTTGCATTATGAAAGGATGGAATTCAATATGATCCGAAACGAATCTTTTATTCGGGCAACGGTGGAATATAATACCTTCGAAGCCCCCGTTCCCGCCTATTATTTCCGTGGCGGCTGGACGGCGGAATCGCAATCTCCCGTAACGATCCGCGTGGCGGCATGCGGGTTTTACGATCTGTTTTTCAACGGAGAGCGCATTACCCGCGGGCTGTTGTCTCCCTATATCAGCAACCCCGATCATTACGTTTATTACGATGAATATACGGTAACGCCCCGCGCGGGGAAGAACGTGGTGGGGCTTCTTTTGGGCAACGGCTTTCAGAACAATCCGGGAGGACACATCTGGGAGTTTGATCGAGCATCCTTTCGCTCGGCGCCCTGCCTTGCGGTGTCGGTCACCCAAGGAGATTCAGAGGTTCTGAACAGCGCCTCGGGCTTCCGCGTGGCGCCCTCCGCCATCCGTGCCGACGATTACCGCTTCGGTGAGGTCTACGATGCCAATTTCGCCATCGACGGCTGGAATCTGCCCGAGCTTGACGATTCCGCATGGGCTCCCGCCCTGCCTGCCCCTGCCCCCAAGGGCATCCTTCGCCCTGCCGACGTGGCGCCCATCGTCAAGGAATGCGAGCTTCGCCCCGTGAGCATCGTCCCCTGCGGAGACGGCTATCTTTACGATTTCGGGCAATCCAATGCAGGTGTTTGCCGCCTGCGGATCCAAGGCACGAAGGGGCAGCGAGTGGAGCTTCGCCATGCCGATTCCCTGTCGGGGGGCGATCTGAATCTGGCGCAGGTCTGGTTCGTCCGTGAGCACTGGGAGCGGGATCGGGAGATCGTTCATCGGGACGTGTACGTTTGCCGCGGGGAAGGCGTTGAGGAATATCAGCCCACCTTCACCTACCACGGCTTCCGTTACGTAAAGGTGACGGGTATCACTCCCGCGCAGGCAACCCCCGATCTTCTGACCTATCTGGTGTATCATACCGATCTGCATCCCCGCGGGGATTTTCTCTGCTCCGATCCCATCGCCTCTCAGCTGCAGGTGATGACGCGGCGCAGTATCTTGTCCAACTTCCATCATTATCCCACCGATTGCCCCCAGCGGGAGAAGAACGGCTGGACCGCAGACGCGGCGCTGACCTCCGAGGCGGCGCTGATGAATTTCGATCCCGAGCGCAACTATCGGGAATGGATGCGGAATATTTGCAAGGCTCAAAAGGAAAACGGAAGCCTTCCCGGCATCGTCCCCACGGGTGGCTGGGGCTTCGATTGGGGCAACGGCCCTGCATGGGACAGCGTATTGATCTACCTGCCCTACTATTCCTACCGCTATCGGGGAGAGACCGCGGTGATCCGAGAATCGGCTCCGAGCATTTCCGCATATCTGCGGTATCTTCGCACCCGCGTTGACGAGAAGGGACTTCTCAGCATTGGATTGGGCGACTGGTGCCCCGTGGGCGGCGGAAAGCCGAAAGCACCCCTGATTCTGACCGATTCGATCATGGCGCTCGATCTTTGCACCAAGTCCGCCGAGCTGTTCCATGCCATCGGGAATGAGGCGGAGGAGTCCTTTGCCCGCGCCGAGGCGAAGGCGTACCGCGCCGCCATTCGTGCAAATCTCGTGGAATTCCCGTCCTTGCGGGCGGTGGGGAATTGCCAATCCTCCCAAGCCATATGCCTCTATTACGGCGTGTTTGACCCTGCCGAGGAATTGCAGGCGTTTGACGTTCTTCTGGAGATGGTTCACGCCTGCGACGATCATATGGACGTGGGTGTGTTGGGCGGCAGAGTTCTGTTCCACGTGCTGTCCCGCTTCGGGCAGAGCGAGCTTGCCTTCCGCATGATCACCCGCCTCGACTACCCTTCCTACGGAAACTGGATCGCGCGGGGTGCCACCACCCTGTGGGAGAACTTTCATCCCACGGGCGTGAATTCCCAGAACCATCACTTCTGGGGTGATATCAGCGCATGGTTTATGCAATGGATCCTGGGCATCCGCCTCAATCCTACCCTGCACGATCTGTCGAATCTGATCCTTGCCCCCGTGTTCCTTTCCTCCTTGACCTTCGCGCAGGGCTATCACGACGCCCCCTGGGGACGGATCTCGGTGGCGTGGGTGCGGAAGGGAGAGGATATCCTTCTGACCGTGGATCTTCCCGAGGATCATTCCGCTTCTCTGTGCCCCGAGGGGTACGTCTTTGAGGACGGAAGCACCCAACGGACCGTTTCGGGCAAGCATCAATTCCTGCTTCATCCCAAGAAAAACTAACGAAAAAGGGCAGAGAACGCATGTTCTCTGCCCTCTCAGAATATCGATAATCTTTTGTGCACCCAACTGTTTTGTTTACGGACAACAGGCAGGTTTGTGATCCGAGTTTACCCCTTCCACCAAACGCAAAGCGTTTGGTCCCCCTCCCCCTCCAAGAGGTGGAGGCTTACCCTTGTGCTGCACTCATTTTTTGTTTTACCATCCGAGAGTAACTCTTGAACGATAAAACAAGAGACCGTTTGCGCACAGAAGCAAGGCTCCCTTGTGTAAAGGGAGCTGGCTTGCCGCAGGCAAGACTGAGGGATTGTACGGGACAAAAAGATTCTTTTTAGGGTTTATCGACAAACTGAGGGCAGAGAACCTGTGTTCTCTGCCCTGATTTTATATACCGTATCGGTTTATTTTACTGAGGTGATTTTTTGCCGCCACGGTGATTTTCGCAGAATTTCCAAATTGCAAATCCCCTTGCTGTTGACGGGAAAATCAAACGTTTAACCGGTGATCTGATCCAGATATTCGAAGACCGATCTGATATAATCCAGCTTCATGGCGCGGATGGGGAGAGGTGCGCGTCTCTCTCCGGGGATCTCCAGATTGTAGATCCCCTCGTAGCCGAGCGCCTTTACCTCGGACAGCACCTCTTGGAAATTGACCGATCCGATGGCGTAGGGAAGAATGTGCTGATCTCCCGAGCGGTCGTTGTCCGCCAGATGCAGGGCCTTCAGATGGCGCCCCGCCCGACGGATGAATTTCGCTTGATCCCGATCGTCGCAAAGATTCAGATGCCCCGTGTCAAGGCAGATGCCCACGTTCTCCCGCCCTGCGGCTTCGATCAGAGCGATCAAAGCGTCTGCTGTTCCCGTAAGCGGTCCCGTGAGGTTTTCCAGACAGATGGTGATCCCGTCGTCCTTTACGTGGTCCGCAAGAATTCGGATGGCTTGCACGTTGTGATCAAAGATCTCCTCGAAGCTCAGACCGTTGATGCCCGATTGGCAATGGAGCACCGCGTTTTTCACTCCAACGGCACGGAACAGATCCAATTGCCGCAGAACCTCGTTTCGGCTCGCTTCCTCGCAGATGCGTGCGCTCAGAAGCAGGTGCCCTTGGGAAAAATCCATGCCGTGCGCCTCGGCGAAGCTGCGGAATTCCGCTCCCACGACGGCAGGGTCGCCCCGCTTCATGAGAGCGAGGGAATGCTCATCGGAAAGCTCGCAATCCCGAAATCCGTACTTCTCAAATTCCAGAACCATCTCCTCGGGGGAGATATCGATGTAATAGCTGGACCAAACACTGAGCTTCATTGCAATCCCGTCCTTTGCAAAATTATTGATAATCCTTGGTGAAGGGGAAGATCTTGTAGTATTCCCGTACCTGATTTTTGAAGACCACGTTGACGACCTTGTCCACAGGCTGCTTGACCCGTCCCTCCGACATGACTCGGGTGAAGATTCGGAAGCCGTCGCTGCCCCAGCTGTACTTGTTATTTTTGTTCAGCCCCGCGATGCTCAGAATGACCGTATTGTCCTCGTAGGAGCAGATCCCCTTGATGGCGCCCGAGATCAGGTTGGACTTGGCGGCGGAGAAGGTGTTGGTCTTCGAATCGTATTTCCAGAGCTTGCCCGCAGACGCCCAATAGACGCCGGGCTGTCCCGCCACGGGGGTAAAGGCGTGGCCGCCCCGATCGCCCGTGAAATTACAGTCGCTTCCCTCGATCTTGACCAGCTTGCCCTGCGCCGTGCCCGCATTTTCCACAATGCAGCTGTAAACGCCGTTCAGCCCCAGCACCCGCAGACATTCCGCCTGAGGATCCCAGCAGACCCCGTGACAGGAGGGGCTGACAATGGAGTGAACGGAGGTCGTGATCCCCGCAGAGAGGGGGAAATAGATCAAGGCACCCTCGCCGTCGGCGGAGCCCACCACCACGTCACCGTTGGGGAGCATTTCCACCGAGTGAGGTCCCGTAGGCAATTGGCATTCCCACAGAAGCTTGCAGGCGTCGTAGTCGATGACGCCCACCCAGCCGAAGTTGGCGCAGGCGACCACCACGTCCCGCTTCCAATAGGCGGAATAGCGGAACTTAACGCCCGAGATGGAGCGGATGATCTTGCTTGCCAGCTTGCAGTTGGGGTCCTCGCGGGACTTCCATTCCCAGATGATGCAGGAATCGTCGTCGGCGAGGGCTTGGAAATCCCCGTCGCACAGGTTCAGGTCGTATACCACGAGGCTGAAATTGATGATGTCGGTGCCGATGAATTTATGCTCCGCCTCGGGGTCGAACAGAACGTATTTCGGCTGATCGTCCTCGGTTTTTTCGGAGGTATCGGTGTTTCCCTCGGTGTCGGAGACGTCCGCCGTGTCGGAATTCCCCGAGCCCGAATCGGTGACGGCGTCCTTCCCGCAGGCGAAGAGCCCGAGGGTCAGAACGAGACAAAGGAGAAGCGTGAAGATCGATTTCATAAAAAGCCTCTTTCGATTTTTTTCATTATACCGCATTTTCTGCCGTTTGTCAAGGGGTGGAAAAAAACGTACAAAACGCTCCGTTGCTCCGATTGGATGACTGCTTCTCCGTAATATGGTTTTCTCCCCTAAAAAAGTTTGGAAATGGGAGAAAACCATATTTACTTTTTCCCGATTATATGCTATAATAAAGAAAATGACTGTGAAAGGATGATCAGCTTTGAACAGTACGGAACGGGTACGTAACGTCATACTCGGAAAGCCTGTGGACCGTCAGCCCATTTACGGTTGGGTATTTGCCAATCTGGAGCGGCAGATCTCCGAAAAATGGGGCTCCGTGGCAGCCTTTGAGGATCACTACGAATTCGATGCGGCGCATATTTTCGGCGGGCCCCGCGTGTTCAATAAAGAGGTTCTGCAGAAGATTCGGGAAGAGGAAGGGGAGGTTCCCCCCGACGTTCTGCTTCAGCACGATTATTACCTTCCTCCCAGAGGCGAGAAGTACGCGGAAAATATCAAGCGTGCGGTGGAGCACCATAAGCAGCGGGGACGCTTCTGTTATATGCAGACCCCCGGATTCTTTGAATGCTTTAACGACGCCTTCGGGATTCAGAATCATCTGATGTATCTTCTCATGTATCCCGAGGAAATGGCAGAGCTGTACCGCCGTCACGCCGATTGGGTCATCCAATGCGCCGATCACAGCATCGAGCAGGGCGTGGATATGGTTCACATCTCCGACGACTGGGGCTCTCAGAAGGATCTGATGTTCTCTCCCGAGATCTGGCGTGAGATCATCTATCCCAACATGAAAAAGGTCGTGGATCACGTTCATTCCCGCGGCGTATTTGCATCCCTCCATTCCGACGGGTGCGTTGCCAAGGTTGCCGACGGGATCGCTGAGATCGGCTTCGACGTGGTTCATCCCTGGCAGGAAAACGCAGGCATGGGCTACGATCTGTATCTGGAAAAGTACGCCGACAAATTCGCCATTCTGGGCGGCGTCTGCGTGCAGTCCGCCATCGGGCTTCTGCCTCAGCCCGAGCTGGAAAAGGAGATCCGCCGCGTCTTTGCCACGCTGAAGGGCAAGCGCTGGATCTGTTGCACCTCCCACTTTGTTCAGAACCATTGCTCGATGGAGGATCTGGAATTCGCCTTCGATCTGATCTATAAGCTGGCAAGAGAATAAAAGGAGAATGATTATGACGAACCGTGAACGCGCGATGAACATCCTTCATTATAAGCCCGTGGACCGTATGCCTGCGGTGCATTTCGGTTATTGGCGGGAATTGCTGATCGAATGGGCGGAGCAGGGAAAAATATCCATGGATCTTGCCATGGCAATCGGCGACGGGAATGATGCCGATCGGGAATTGGACAAGATCATCGGCTGGGATTTTAACTGGTACAGCTGTCGCAGCGCCAAGCGCGGCTTGATGCCGAACTTCGGGTATAAGGTTCTGGAAACGCTTCCCGACGGGATTCAGCGGGTGCAGAATTCCTCCGGACTGATCGAAAAAATAAAGCCCGGCAATCAGTCGATCCCCTCGGAGGACGATTATTTGCTGAAGGACCGCAAGGCATTTGAAGAGCTGTATCTTCCCAAAATGCAGTTTACGCCCGAGCGCATCGATTTGGAATTCTGGAAAAACTTTAACGATACCAGACCGCAGGACGTTCCCGTGGGGCTTCATCTGGGAAGCGTTCTCGGAGAGATTCGCAATATGACCTCCGTTGTGGGAATGAGCTATCTGCTTTATGACGAAGATGAAGATCTTTTCGCCGAGATCGTGGATACCTATGCGGAGATGCAGTATCAATGTGTGAAAGCGGTGTTGGAAACGGGTGCGAAGTTTGATTTCGCCCATTATTGGGAGGACATCTGCTTTAAGAACGGTCCCCTGATCGCGCCCTCCATGTTCGATGAGTTGTGCGCCAAGCACTATAAGAAGCGCAACGATCTTTGCCATGAATACGGCATCGATATTATTTCTCTGGACTGCGACGGCGTCACCGAGGCGCTTCTTCCCACCTGGTTCAACAACGGCGTCAACACCATGTTCCCCATTGAGGTTGGCGTGTGGGGCGATCAGTTCGAGCCCGCCCGCAAGAAGTTCGGCAACGGAATGCTGGGCGTGGGCGGCATGGATAAGATCGCCTTCCGTAAGGATAAGGCGGCGGTGGATGCGGAGATCGAGCGCATGGCTCGGCTTGCCTCCATGGGAGGATTCATTCCCTGCCCCGACCACAGACTCATGCCCGGCTCCAAGTTTGAGCTGGTGCAGTATTACGCGGAAGAGATCAAGAAAATTAAGCTGTAACGGTGTGCTATGTGCGAGATGCTGAAGGGTGTGCGAGCGGAAACCGCAACCTTTGACGGGGTCCCCCCGATTCAACTGAATACGGAGGGCTGCGTGGAGGTGGATCTGGTGGTCTCGGGCAGAGGCATTCATCGCATCCCGGGGCAGATCGTTCCCTGCAAGGCGGGGGACGTCTGCGTCCTTGCCCCGCAGACCCTGCACGGCTACGAGGCGGAGGGAAACGAGGACGGGCCCACCGTCACGCGGATCCTGTTCGCTCCCGATCTGGTTCTGAGCGGGGAGGCGGGTTTGGCGGAGCATCCCCGATTCTGCTACGGCGTGTTTTGCGAGGGTGCCACCGTCGCCTATGCCACTCTGAACCGAAAGACGCTCGGCGAGATCGAGCCCCTCATACGGGGACTTGTGCGGGAGACAGAGAAGGATCGGACCGATTGCTGTGATGCAGTGCGGTCGTATCTCTCGGTGCTTCTCATCATACTGAGCCGCTATATGAACGAGGCGCTGCGGGCGCCCTCCGAGATCTCCCGTAAGGAGCGGGTCCTGATGGCGGCGGCGCTGCAGATCGTCAACGAGGATTTTTCCTCGGTAACGCTGACGCTGGATTCGGTGGCGGCGGAGCTGTTCGTCAGTCCCTCTCAGCTGAGCCGTTGCTTTCAGCACGGATGCGGGAAAAATTTTTCCGATTGTCTGCGGGAGGTCCGTATGGAGCACGCCTGCAGTCTTTTGAAGGAGACCGACCTGATCGTGGATCAGATCCTGCCTCAATGCGGGTTGCGGGATCTGCAATCCTTTTACCGAAGCTTTCACGGCTTCACGGGGATGACTCCCAGCCAATATCGTAAAAAATATAATAAAAATATAACCAAAGAATCAAAAGGAGAGAAAATCATGATTATTCTGAGTGAAATTTCCGAAAACCTGCAAAAGGGCAAGGGTAAAATTGTCAAAGAAATGGTACAGGCTGCCATCGACGAAGGCGCAGATCCTTCTCAGATCCTCAGCGAGGGACTTCTGGCAGGCATGAGCGTGATCGGCGAAAAGTTCAAGAACAACGAGGTCTACGTTCCCGAGGTTCTCGTTGCCGCACGTGCCATGAACATGGGCATCACCATTCTGAAGCCCCATCTGGTCTCCAGCGGCGTTCAGGCGGCAGGCAAGGTCTGCATCGGTACCGTTCAGGGCGACCTGCACGACATCGGTAAGAACATCGTCAAGATGATGATGGAGGGCAAGGGCTTGGAGGTTGTCGATCTGGGCGTTGACGTTCCCGCCGAGACCTTCGTTCAGACCGCCAAGGAGCAGGGCTGTCAGGTCATCTGCTGCTCCGCTCTCCTGACCACTACCATGGACGTTATGGCAGAGGTCGTTAAGCTCGCCGAGGCGGAGGGAATTCGCGATAAGGTGAAGATCATGGTGGGCGGCGCTCCCATCAATCAGGAATTCTGCGATGCCATCGGTGCGGATTGCTACACCGTTGACGCCGCTTCTGCCGCAGACGCTGCCGTAGAGCTCTGCAAGAGCCTGTAATTTTTGGCCTGTAAGGGAGGTTTTGCATGAGCGATTTCGGATCGTACGTCGTTTGTGCAAGCCTCCCTTTTTGCTTTTAATACGATTCATGGAGGAAAATACGTTATGGTAGAATTAACTTCAAGAGAGCGAATGCTCCGCACCTTTCGCCACGAGGAAGTGGATCGGGTGATGATGATCGATTCCGCTTGGGCGGGAACGATTGCCCGCTGGAAGCGGGAGGGGATGCCTGCTGATGCCGAATGGCAGGATTATTTCGGTTTCGACAAAATCGGAGCCTATATGGCCGACAACTCTCCACAGTTTGAATACAAGGTGTTGGAAGAAACCGACCGCTATCGCATCTTTACCACGAAATGGGGACAGACCCAGAAAGTGTTTAAGGAGCTGGATTCCACTCCCGAAATTTTGGACTGTTATTACTGCGATTCTGACCGTTGGGAGGAGGCCAAGGCGCGGATGCTTCGGGATGACGGTAACCGGATCAATTGGGACGCATTGAAGCGGAATTATCCCATTTGGGAAAGGGAACAGCGTTATCGCCGGCTGAATTTATGGTTTGGCTTTGATGTGGCTCATTCTCACATGATCGGTACGGAAAACGTATTGATTGGGATGCTGGAAGAGCCCGAATGGTTTACCGACGTGGTAGATACCTATCTGACTACAACCTTGAAGCAATCCCAGAAAATTCTGGATGCAGGTTACAAGTTTGATGGAATTTTATGGTGGGACGATATGGGATATAAGGGAACGCCCTTCTTCTCGCCTGACCTTTATCGGGAGCTGTTGAAGCCCTTCCAGAAGCGTGCCATCGACTGGGCGCACGAGCGGGGGATGTTCGCAGAGCTTCATTCCTGCGGATACATTGAGCCCTTTCTGCCCGACCTTGCGGAGATCGGTCTGGATATGCTCAACCCGCTGGAGGTCAAGGCGGGCATGGATCCCAAAAAGCTGAAGGATACCTACGGTGATAAGCTTGCGTTCCACGGGGGCATCAACGCCCAGCTGTGGGATAAACCCGAGCTGGTCCTCGCCGAAATGGAAAGGATCATTCCCATCATGAAGCAAGGCGGCGGCTACGTCTTCGCCTCCGACCATTCCATCCCCAACTCGGTTTCCCTTGAAACCATGAAGCAGATCTCCGATCTGGCGCACAAGCTGGGAAAATATTGATCTGAGGATTTATAATGAAAGACTATCAGGCGCAATTTGCAAAATATGAAGCCTTTTGGAATCGGGAAAATACCGATCGGTGCGTGTTGAATTTTACCGCCCCGAAGGTGGGCGGCGCTCCCTTCCGTAAACCGAAGAGCTTAGAGCAGAAATGGACCGATGGGGATTACGTGTTGGACTTGTTCCGACATTATCGGGAAAACACCGCCTTCGTTGCCGAGGCAGTCCCAACCCTCTTTACCAATCTTGGTCCTGGGTGCCTTTCCGCCTGCATCGGCGGGAACTACGACTTTGCCGAGGGCACCGTCTGGATGGACCGCCGCCCCATCATCGACGATTGGGCAGATCTTCCCTCCATTGAGTTTGATGAAAGCAGCGAGATGTGGCAATTCGTTGTGAACCTGCAACGGAAATTCATGACCGACCCGAGCGTGTATTTCACCATGACCGATCTGGGCGGTATTCTGGACGTGCTTGCCTCTCTGCGCTCCTCCGAGGCTCTGCTTTACGATCTGTACGACGATCCCGAGGCGGTCAAGGATCTGTCCGCCCGCATCACGCAGATGTGGCTGACCGCGCTGGATCAGCAGCTTGACACGGTCCGCAAGGCGGGGATCCCCTACGATACCTGGCTGAAGATTCCCTCCGCAAAGACCTGGTACCCCCTGCAATGCGATTTTTGTTATATGATCTCTCCCTCCCATTTCGAGGAGTTCGTGCTCCCCGACGTTCTTGAGCAGGCGCGGCACATAGAGCGTCCCGTCTGGCATCTGGATGGCGTGGGTGAGCTGGCGCATCTGGATATGATTTTGGATATCCCGGGGCTTGCGGGCATCCAATGGGCGCCCGGTGCCGGGCAGGCTCCCGAATGGGACGAGAAATGGTTCCCCATCTACCGCAAGATTCAGGATAAAAAGGTGAACCTGATCCTCCGTCGGGGTGCCTCGGAAAAGGATCCCAAGGGTATGGAACGGCTTATCAAAACCATAGACCCTGCGGGCACCTATATTTCCGCCGTGTTCTCCTGCGAGGAGAAGGCGGTTGAGATGGCGGAAAATATTGAGCGCTGGTCGAAATAAGCATAAGTAAATTGATATTATCGCAACGAAATCGAGGTGTTTTACGATGACTCAGAAGGATAAGCAGATCGTTCGGGAGCTTGCCAAACGTTATCTGGAGTGTGCGGCATCCGAGCAGCAGAACAAAATGAATCAACGCATGCGGGACACCAACGATCTGAAGATCGTCCGACCTCCCGTTTTGATGGACGAAATTCCTTGGTATCAGATGGACATCGACGGGGAATTGACCTGCCTGTGTGAGGATCAGGGCGCCCGCAACGTGGAAACCTTTTTCCGCCGCGCGTTGTACCGTCGCAAGCATTTTCGCGCCGACACCCTCTTTGAGCCCTTCTTTCGGGTTCGCATGGCGTACGATTCCTCGGGTATCGGTCTGAGTGTCAAGGAAAAGATCCTTCGCACCGATGGGACCAACCACATCGTCTCCCACGATTACGTGGATCAGCTGGAGGACGAGGCGGCGCTGGAGCTGATCAAGATCCCAACCTTCACCGCCCGACCCGATAAGGACGCCAAGGCGATGGAATTTTATACCGATCTTTTGGGTGATTCCATTCCCGTGAAGCTGTGCGGGGTAGGAACCTACTACGATGCGGCATGGGATCAGATCATGCGGTTCCATCTCCTGGAATCGGTGCTGTACGATCTGTACGATCGCCCCGAATACCTCCACGCCATCCGTCAGCGCTGGAACGACATCCGCATGGCGGAGCTGGATTTCGTCGAATCTCATTTGAAGGTGGATCCCACCTCTCCCAACCTCCATTGCACGCCCGCGTACGTTTCGGGGCTTGCTGAAGACGGCTGGAAGGCGACCTGGTATCGCACCATGGCGCAGGGCTTTTCCGACGTGTCTCCCGAAATGCACGAGGAATTTGACATCAACTACGCCCTTCCTCTGGCAAAGCGCTTTGCGTATACCTATTACGGCTGCTGTGAGCCTCTGGATCGGAAGCTGGACGTGGTCTTCAAGATTCCGAACCTGCGAAAGGTGGGCGTGACCCCCTGGGCGAGAGAGGAGATTATGGCAGAGCGGCTGGGCGGCAACTACGTCTATTCCCGCAAGCCCAATCCCGCCAACGTTGCCGTGAAGACCGACCCCGAGGTGATCCGCAAGGAGACCGAGACCACCGTCAAGCTTTGTCAGAAATACGGATGCCCCGTGGAATTCACCCTCAAGGATATCAGCACCGTTTCCCACCGTCCCGAAAACCTCATCGTCTGGGCGCAGACCGTGTCCGAGGTTCTGGATCGGTATTACGGGGAAGTATAAAGGAGTATGATGAAACGATTTTTTGCAATGATTTTGTTGTTCGCTTTGGTTTGTTCTTTCTCGGCGTGCGGAACCGACGATTCCCCTTCGACCTCCGATTCCGACGCCTCCGTGCAGACCTCCGAAACCGATTCCGAGAGCGTAACCGATACCGAGTCCGACGCCTCCACCTCGGAGGAAGAAGCGTGGGAGCCGATCCACGTGGTGGACAATCTGTTCCTTGCGGGCGATCAGTATAATCAGGATGTCCTGGTTTACGATCTGGATCAGCTTTCCCCCGGTGATAATCTGGACTCTGCCGTGATCTGGTCCCATCACGTGGGAATCAGCCACATTGCGGGGCTGAAATACCGTAAAAATACGGTGTTCGGGGACGTGATCCTGGTTGCGGCAGGGGCGACCAACGGGAAGGCTCAGATGATCTCCTATCCCGAGGGGAAGGTTTTGTGGTCCACCAATGCGGCGGGCAACAACCCCCATTGCATCGAGATCCTGCCCTCGGGGAATATCGTGGTGGCATCGTCCACGGGCGGAACGCTTCGTCTCTTCAAGACGGCGGCTCTGTTGACGGGGGATACGAAAACCGCCGCTACCTATACCGATACGGTCCTTTCCGGTGCCCACGGAGCGCTGTACGATCCCGAGTACAAGGTTTTGTGGGGGCTTGGAGGGTACATTCTGAGTGGATTTGAGATTGTTGGTACGGGCGTTGACGAGGCGCTGGTGAAAAATCAGGATAAGACCGTCGCCCTTCCCACGTCGAGGCGGAGCGGTCACGCCCTCGCGGCAGATCTGACCGACTCTGCGTACCTCTTCGTTTCCGTGGATACGGGCGCCTTCCGCTTCCATAAGGACACCATGACCTTCGAGGGGACCTACGACGGAAGCACGGAGGTGAACCGCGCCACGGTCAAGGGGCTTGCCCATAATCAGAACGGGAACTTCTGCCTTACCATTCCCAACGGCGGCAAGGGCTCCGCTTGGGAGACGATGGGCTACGGCGGCTGGTGCACCGATACTCTGATCTTCTGTACTTACGAAGCCGAAGGGGAGATGACCTCCCAAGCCTACAAATCCGCCAAGCGAAGCGCCTTTTATAAAGTGGTGGCGTTTTGCGGAACGTATTTATAATTTTGTACGTGAAAGAGAGATAACGTTATGGATCGAAACATGCGTGAATGGCTCAAGGCTCTTCCCGAATCCAAAAAGTCCTTTCCCATCCTGTCCTTCCCCTGCGTTTCCCTGCTGGGATGCTCCGTGAAGGAGCTGATCTCCGACAGCGATAAGCAGGCAGAGGGCATGGCGTTGATCGCTGCCCGCACCGATTCCGCCGCTTCCGTGAGCCTCATGGACCTTTCGGTGGAGGCGGAATGCTTCGGCGCTACCGTCCGCTTTTCCGACGACGAGGTTCCCACCGTTACGGGGCGCCTCATCGAGGATCAGGACGCCGCCGACGCCTTGCAGGTTCCCCCCGTGGGGGCTGCCCGCTCGGGGCTTTACATCGACGCCATTCGGAAAGCCGTCCCCCGCATTTCCGATCGCCCCGTCTTTGCGGGCATCATCGGACCCTTTTCTCTGGCGGCGCGCCTTTTGGACGTGCAGGAGATCATGATCGATTGCTATGACGATCCCGACATGGTCCATACCGTGCTGGAAAAGGCAACGCAGTTCCTGATCGAATACGCTAAGGCGTACAAGGAAGCGGGCGCCGACGGTGTGGTCATGGCGGAGCCCGTTGCGGGGCTTCTGTCT
>JAFPBP010000093.1 GCA_017424085.1 Clostridia bacterium | reverse complement strand
GCCTTCATCCCCGTCTCCGAGGACGCAGGCATGATCCGTGCCGCCGAAAACGGAGTTCTGACCTTAGACAAGCTGGAAGCCATGACCGCCGTTTGCTCGGTGGGTCTTGACATGATCGCCGTCCCCGGCGACACCTCCGCAGACATTCTCTCCGCCATCATCGCCGACGAGATCGCCATCGGCGTGGTCAACACCAAGACCACCGCCGTCCGCGTCATTCCCGCCTACGGAAAGGGCGTGGGAGATCACGTGGAATTCGGAGGCCTTCTGGGCACCGCACCCGTCATGCCCGTCCGCAACGTCTCCCCCGCGAAATTCATCGCCCGCGGCGGACGCATCCCCGCTCCCATGCAGAGCCTGAAAAACTGAATCAAGATGCAACAAAACGGAGCCGTCTCAAGACGGCTCCGTTCGATTATCTTCGGTTCGATTATTCCTCGGATTTTGAGGCGCACCCACAGCAATGGGCGCAATTTCCACCGCAGGAGGGGGCTTCGGGCTGAGACTTGGAGCAGTTGCACCCGTCGGGGCACCCGATGCACTTCTTTCCGCTTTTCTTTGCCTTGATCACGTAAGCGGCGGCAAGACCGACGATGACGAGGATCACGGCAAGGGTGATGTAAGTATCAATTCCCATAAATCAAATTCCTTATTTGGATGCGTTCAGCGCGTAATTTTCCTTCAGCTTCTTATCGGATCTCAGGCAGAGAACCACCAAAACGGCGACAAACACGGCAACGGCGATCAGACCGCAGATGGCGGGACCGACGGCGAGGGCGGAGGGATCGGTGATAAGAGTACCGACGGTATAGACCAGATAAGCAATGGTGTAGCCCACACCCAGCTGGAGTCCGATACCGCCCCACAGCCACTTGGCGCTCTTCATTTCGGAGTTCATCGCTCCGATGGCGGCAAAGCAGGGAGGAGAGAAGAGGTTGAACATCAGATAGGCAAGCCCTGCAATCGCAGTCAAAGACGCGGTTTCGCCCTGAATCGTTCCCGTAAGCTGCTCGGGAGAGGTGAAGGATGCAACGGAATAGCACACAGCCAAGGTACCGACCACGTTCTCCTTAGCAATGAAACCCGTAACGGCGGCGGCAGCCAGCTGCCAGGAGAGAACTCCCACCACGGGGACCAGCAGGTATGCGATGGGACCTGCGATGGAGGCGAGGATGGAGGTGTCGGCAGACTCGGCAGGCTGGAAATTCCAGGCAAAGGACTGCATGATCTGAACTACGGTATTGCACAGAAGGATGATGGTACCTGCCTTAACGATAAACGCCCAGCCGCGGGAGCACATGGATTTGCAGGCTCTCCAAAGGGAGGGTGCCTTATATTCGGGAAGCTCGATGATGAAATAGGATTTTTTCGCCTTAAAGCCGGTGATCTTCTTGACCAGCAGAGCGCCGATGAAAATGATCACGATGCCCGCAAAATACATCAGGGGACCAACCCAGGGAGATTCGTCAAAGAAGACGCCCGCAAACAGGGCAATGACGGGAAGCTTCGCACCGCAGGGCATGAAGGGAGCCAGCATGGCGGTGGCTCTGCGCTCCCGCTCGTTGCGGATGGTACGGCAAGCCATAACACCGGGAACAGAGCAGCCGGTTCCGACCACGAAAGAAATGACCGATTTGCCCGACAGACCAACCTTCTTGAAGATGGGATCGAGAACCACGGTGGCGCGCGCCATATAACCGCAATCCTCCAGCAGGGCGATGAGGAAGTACATTACCATAACCAAGGGGAGGAAGCCCACGACGGCGATGACACCGCCGATGATGCCGTCCACCAGCAGAGCCTGCACGATATCGGGCGTGCCCGAAACCAGACCTGCGACCCATCCCTGAACGCCCTCCAGAAGGGTGACCAGACCGGGGATGGCAAAACCGTTTTCAAACTCGTAGCCTTCGGCGATCCAAGCTCCAAGGGTTGCCTGAGAGATGAAGAAAACAAGGAACATGACCACGGCAAAGATGGGAATGCCTGCCCACTTGTTGGTCAGAACCGCGTCGATCTTATCCTGCGCATTTTTCTTATTGGTAAAGACCTTACGGGTCTCAACAGCCTTCACGATCCCGTTGACGAAGGCGAAGCGCTTGCGGTCGGCGGCTTCCACCACCTTCTTGTCGGTCAGATCGATATCGCCCTGCACGTAGGGAGCGACCTGTCTCGTTCCGACCCGGGCGATGGCGGCGGCGACCACGTCCTTCAGTCCCTCGGAGGAGGTGGAGACGGTGTCAACCACGGGGCAGTTCAGCTTCTGAGAAAGAGCGGCAACGTCGATCCGATTCTGCTTTTTCTTATTCAGGTCCGCCTTATTCAGAGCAACGACCACGGGAATGCCAAGCTCCAGCAGCTGCGTGGTAAAGAACAGGCTTCGGCTCAGATTGGTGGCGTCCACGATATTGATGATCACGTCGGGATTTTCGTTCTTCACGTAGGAGCTGGTGATACTCTCCTCCGACGTAAAGGGGGACATGGAGTACGCACCGGGCAGGTCAACGGCGATCAGATCCTCGACCACGTCCGCACAGTAGCTCTTCTTGATTGCGTGTTCTTTCTTCTCAACGGTGACCCCCGCCCAGTTGCCGACCTTTTCGTTACTGCCGGTCAGAGCGTTGTACATGGTGGTCTTACCGCTGTTGGGATTGCCGGTTAAAGCAATTCTCATTCTCAGTTCCTCCCTGTTTCATCCAAATAATTTGATTTCTGTATTACATAAAACGATTTGCAGCAACCGCAGTTACCTTAGGCTAACTAAACGGCAAAAAAACAATCGGCGGGGACGCCTCCTGTTTTTTTCAGATCAGAATGGCTTGAGCCAATTCCTTGTCAATGTTGTACCGTCCGTC
>JAFPBP010000092.1 GCA_017424085.1 Clostridia bacterium | reverse complement strand
GCTTCAAAAATCCGCTCAGCTTCTGATATTGCTCCAGATTCTTCGATCCGGGCTCGTCTGCCAGATGGAACCAGCAGCGCTTGTCCGCTCCGTTCTTTTCGTTCTTCAGATAGTCCAGGAGTGCGGGGATCATTGCCGTCAGGAACGCCTTGTATTCCTCCCCGTCCGCCAGCGTGTTCCAGCCGAAGATCTGCCGTTCTTCTCCGTCCACGGTCGCCATGACCTTGGGGCATGCGGTGGCATCGTGCTGGGTGTAAAGATGCCCGAATTCAAAATATTCAAATCCAACCTTATCACAAAGGTCGATCCAGCGCCCCAGACGGGAGAAGTCAAAGGAATAACGGTCCCCCTCCTTGGTGATTTTCAAGAGCTGGGTTGTGGTTCGCTCTTCCCCCACGTAGGTGTCCAGCTCGGGGGTGACGAGGGGAGTGAAGATCATATTGATGCCGCTTCTGCGGGCGTTGATCATGAAATTCTCCACGATCTGCCAGTACCGCTCGCTCCAGACCTCTGCCTCGTATTGGTTTGCAAGGCAATCGCAATGGAACCATTGGGTGTAGATCAGCTTCTGGGGCGGCAGGAGCGCGTCGATGACCTCCACGGTCAGCGTCACCTCGCCGTCGATTTCCCCCGTGTTCGCGTCTGTGAAGCGGATGGTTATGGGGTATTCGCCCGCCTCCACCGTTCCGTTGGGGTCGATTTCAAACCAAAGGGAACGGAAGATCCCGTTGGTGGGAAGGTATTCGTTTTTGCGGATGGGCTCCAGCAGATCGGGATAGAGTCCGGGGGCGGTGCGCTCGTAATCGTCGTCGCACCGTTCGCTGAAGCAGGTCTTGATGCAGGGCACGTACTGCACCTTATATACGTTGATGCAGTCCGACAGGGGAGATTCCACCGTCAGATGGTCAAAAACCTTGGAATCCAGAAATTCATCCCGATGGTAGCAGACCTGAAAGGAATACCGCTCGTTTTTCAGAAACGATGCGCTTTTCAGCTCGGGCTTGCTTTTGACCGACTGGTCGGGAAAGCATTTTTCCAGAGAAGAGATGATCTTGATGCGGAGCATGAACGATCCTCCTTAACCGATGGCGTTTTTGATGGCGTTGTTGATGCGGGTCCTCAGGTTGAGAAGCCATTGAGGATCACGGGGGTAGTCACGGAAGGTGAGAGGTGCAATGCCTCCCTCCAGAATCTCCAAAGTCTTTTCCCGTCCGCAGAGGCGTTCACAAAGGGACAGCGCCCGCTGATCCTGCAGCGCATCGTAGAACACGACCTGCCGCAGGGAGGGCCAGGGCTGACCCTTGGGTCCGGGGTAGACCGAGAAGGCGTCCCCCGAGGGAACCCATCCGTCCCCGTCGGTGCAGGCAAAGGGGTTCAGATTCTGTACGTACGCCTTTTGCCCGTTGTAGTTGTTGTATCCCCAATGCAGAAATCCGCAGATGTTGAACTTATAAAACTGGGTGCCGATGATGCGGTTGCGCGCCGAGGGCATGGACATGAGTCGGTTGGACACCAGATCACAGCAGCTGGCGCAATAGTAGGTCCAGAGATTGGGCACGTTATTTTCCAAAAAGGGTTCAATGTCGGTGTGGCAGGGGATGGGATTTTTTACCAATCCCTGCTCGTAGTATTCGTAGTGGGAGAGGGCGTCCATCACGGGATACCCCTCCAGCAGGGGCTGTAAGAAGCGGCTCAGCTTGCCGTAGGTCTCCAAATGCTTTCCTCCCGGCTCGTCGGAGATGTGGAACCAGCATCGCTTGTCCGCCCCGTTCTTTTCGGTGCGAAGATAGTCCAGCATGGCAGGGATCAGCGCCGACAAAAACGCCTTGTACTCGTCTCCGTCGGAGGGGGTGTCCCATCCGAAGATCTGCTTTTCTTCACCGTCTGCCTTTGCGATCACCTTGGGACAGGCGGCTGCGCCCCATTGGGAATAGAGATGACTGATCTCCAGATATTGAATCCCCACCTTGTCGCACAGATCCACCCAGCGCCCCAGCTTGGAAAAATCAAAGGAATATTCGGAGCGTACATCGTCTCTTTCGTAATTCCAGACCCAACCGCCGGTGTGGGGCCGATAAAGATATTCATAACGGATATCCTGGTCCAATACTACGTGTTTTCCGGAAGCACCGCCCCTGGAGAGCGCAGCATGTCCCCAATGCTGAAAGAACGGAATGATTTCCAAACCGAAGCTTCTCGCTTCCTCCATAATTTCCTTCATTTCCTGCTTTTCAAAGGCAGTATCCCATCCCAAAAGAGGGAAAGAATCCAACTTCAGTGTCCCCCAAAATTCCAGGATAACGTGGGTGTATTTCGCCATGACGGCCAAACGTACCGATCGTTGCAGGAATGCCTTCTTGGTATCGGGAAACACGCACAAATGTACCGCCCGAAAGTCAATTTTAGAAGAACCTTCTATATTTCCGGCTTCCACAACATATTGTTCCATATCGACACAAATGATCTTTTCCAGAAAGCAGGTAAATCCACGCATAACCCCGGCATAACTTTCTCCGGAAATCGCTACGCCCTTTTCATGAACCTCAACCCGATAATCATCCCCGGCAGACGGTACGGAAAGCGTATCGCCGATCCTGATCCGGTTTTCGTCCTGATCGTAACATACTTCCCACACCACACCCGTGGTATAATTTTGCAGCATTTCGCAAATCACCGGATGATTGGCCCTCTTGGGTAAATGAATGATCTCATTTTTTCTGATGCGGTAAGGTTTCATTTCGCTGTC
>JAFPBP010000091.1 GCA_017424085.1 Clostridia bacterium | reverse complement strand
GTCAACGCCTTGAAGGACGGTGCGAAATGCATTTCCGAGCTGAATAAGCAGATCGCCCCGCTGTTCGAAGCCGCAAATTGTGCTCCCACCGGGGCAACCTGCTATGACGTTCTCTATTCCTTGCATCGGCAGGGGAGACTTTCGGTGGAGATTCGGACGGTGGACGGTGTTTTCGACGGAATGACGGCGCCCAAATCGTATTTTACGTTGAAGTAACTTTCATGGTTCTCGGTCTGCTGATGCAGACCGAGACCTTCTCTTTGGAGGTGCGGAATGGACCGCGTAATTACTTGGATTTTCCTCGCATTCGGGATGATTGCCGCCCTTGACCGTATTTTCGGGAATCGTCTCGGACTCGGGAAGGAATTTGAAAAGGGAATGATGATGCTGGGGACGTTGACCCTCTCCATGACGGGAATGTTGACTGTTGTACCGTTGATCAAAGAGGGGTTATCGATCCTTTCCGAAATTTTTCCCCCGTTCTTTGATTTTTCCATTCTTCCCGCATCCCTTCTTGCCAACGATATGGGTGGGGCTCATCTGGCTCAGCAGCTTGCCGCCGACGCTGACGTTGGAATCTTTAACGGGCTTGTTGTAGCGTCAATGATGGGGTGCACCGTGTCCTTCACCCTGCCCTTCGTTTTGCAGGCGACCGACGAATCCATTCGAAAGGATGTGTTCTTCGGGCTTCTGTGCGGAATCGTGACCATTCCCGTAGGATGTCTGATCTCGGGCTTGCTTGCGGGCTTCTATCTCCTCGACCTACTTCGCAATCTTCTTCCGCTTCTGCTCCTTACGGCGTTGATCTGCTTTTGTCTGTTGAAGCTTGAGAAGATCACCATTCGCGTTTTTGCCTGCATCGGCGTGGGGATCAAGGCGATCGTTACTGTGGGGTTGGTCGTTGCCGTGGTGGAATATCTGACCGACGTTGCCCTCCTTCCCCTCCAGTCTCCGTTGGACGAAACTATGGGAATCATCGTCAACATCGCCTGCGTTATGGTTGGGGCGTTTCCCGGTCTGTTTTTGCTCCGAAAGGCTCTTCGCCGTCCGTTGATGGCGTTTGCCGCACGGCTGAGCATCAACGAAGCCTCTGCGTTTGGATTTATTTCTACCTTGGGTACGTCTGTAACAACCTTCGAAAATATGAAGGAAATGGATCGGCGGGGGATCGTTCTGAATTCCGCCTTTGCCGTTTCCGCCTCCTTTGCGCTGATCGATCATCTTGCCTTTACCATGTCCTATCATCCCTCTTACGTTCCTTACGTTTTGGTCGGCAAGCTCGTTTCTGGGATCTCGGCGCTGGCGCTTGCTTTTCTTTTGTGTAAAAAACGAATGAAAAATGAGGGTGCAACCGAGGGTTGACGGCGGTTTTTTGTCGTTTAAGATTGAACATTTTTTTGAAATTGAAGAATTCTCGGCGGTGATTCGTTGACAATCAGTCTTCTATGTGGTAAACTATAACCGTGAAAAAACTGTGCGAAAACTCGATTTTTCGCGAATTTTACGGAGGTTTGGAGTGTATGAACATTTTTACAAGGAAGAACAACAATGTCCATGAGCTGATTATGGAGCAGATCAAGGATGTGGAAGAGTGCCTGATCAATTTTGAAGGGTTTATGCGTGCAGCAACCACGCCCGCAACCGTGAAAGAGACCCTGCGTCCCCTGTCTGTGGGCGTGCAGAAGTCTGAGGCTGTGGCAGATCTTTCTCTGCGCAGAATGATCGACTCTCTCAGCGAAGGATCTTACCTGCCCTCTACCCGTCAGGATCTCATCGCCATCGCCACCAGCTGCGACAGCGTCGCCAATAAGTGCGAGCACGTGGCAAAGACCATGGTATTTCAGAATTTCCGTTTCCCCGAAGAGTTTGCGGATGACATTATGAAGGTTATCGCCATCACCCGCGAGCAGTTCTCCGTTCTGGAGGAGAGCATCAGTACCTTGTTTTCCAACTTTAGTGCTATCCTGAAGGATCATGAAATCCTTGATCGTATTCGTCAGTTGGAATCTCAGGTTGACGTGATCGAAGCAAATCTGTATGAAAAAGCGTTTGATCTTGATCTGGATTTCGCGCATCAGATGCAGTTGGCTACCTTCGTAGAGTTGGTTTGCGATCCCTCCGACGTGATCGAAAACATTGCGGACAAGATTCAGATTCTTTTGATTACCAGAAAGGCGTAAGCGACGCTATGTGCTGCGACCGCTTCTTCGAGGTTGCTGAGTGGGCAGAGAAGAACCTTCCATTCGTAAAGATTAAGGGTTATGAGAAGCCTCAGGCTGCTGCTCCGGTTGTAGCAGAGAAGCCTAAGAAGTCTAAGAAGT
>JAFPBP010000090.1 GCA_017424085.1 Clostridia bacterium | reverse complement strand
TGCATCCAGACGGCACATTCAAAATGCAAGTACAGGCTTCGATAGTCCAGATTGACCGTTCCGACCATGGCGGTGGAATCGTCGGAGACGGAATTTTTCGCATGAATGAATCCGGGCGTATATTCAAAAATGCGAACACCCGCATCCAGAAGGGTCTTGTAATAGGATCGTGTCAGAAAATATACGATCTTCTTGTCGGGGATCCCGGGAGTAATGATACGCACGTCGATTCCCGACTTGGCTGCAGAAGTCAGAGCGGTGATCATACTGCCGTCGATGACCAGATAGGGAGTCGTGATATATACGTAATCCCGTGCCTTATTGATCATGTTCAGATAGGCGCCCTTTCCACAGGTCTCATGGGACGCGGGAATGCTGGAAAAGGGCAAAACGAACCCCGACGCGGAAGCGGTCTCAGTGGGAAGGTAATCCGCAAGCGTGCTGTTGGTATTGCCAAAATAGTCCCAAGCGGCAAGGAACATGGACGTCAATTCCGCGACACCCCTCCCGTAGAGACGAACGGCAGTATCCTTCCAATGACCGTAGGGAGATTTCAGATTGATGTATTCGTCGGCAATGTTGATTCCCCCCGTGTACCCCACGTTCCCGTCCACAACGCATATTTTGCGGTGATCACGATTGTTAAAGCGGGAATTGAAGATATGACGGAACCGATTGAAGGGGCAGGTTTTGATCCCTTTTTCCGCCATGGTTGCCGCAAAATCCGAGGGAAGAACAAACAGGCTCCCAAGATCGTCGTACATGATCCGAACGTCAACGCCGCTTCGTGCCTTTTCCTCCAGAACCGATAGGATGGAGCGCCACATTTCCCCATCCGACAAAATAAAATACTCCATAAAGATGAACCGCTTTGCGCGACGAAGATCGTCGAGCAGGGATTTAAGCATTGCCTCGCCCACGGGATAATAGGTTACCTGAGTTCGATCGGTCAGACGAGCGTGAGACAGCTGCTCCAGATACTGTGCCTGTTGTGCGGCAACGGGATTCCGATTGCGAAGATCCTCCATGACGGAGGGATCTTTCGGTGCGTCTTCACGGCGATTTAACAGAACGGAGAGGCGGCGACGCTCCCGTTTATTCAGAACCGAGTGCCCGAAAAACAGGTAGAGCACTCCTCCAAAAATGGGGAACAACAGAATGGGAACAACCCATGCAAGCTTGTATTCGGCAATAATATTTTTCAAAAGCACGTGCCCGATGGCGATCAGGGATAACAGGAAGCAAATTACGGTAAACCAGACCCCGTATTCCGAAAAGAACAGAAACAGGCATACGTAAACCCCCAGCTGCAACAGCACAGAAAGGACCAGTGCCGCAATGCGGAACCAAACCGAGCCGAATATTTTTCTCATTTCGATCCTCCTTTATGAATACTACATCCATAGTATCTCAAAATTAACGGAATTCTGTCAAGAAATTCGTAAAAAACAAGGAGAATTTCTTCGGTTTCTCCGTATTTTGTGAAAAAAATTGAACGAAACCGTACATTTTACGGGCACGTGTTGCATTTATGAAAAATATATGTTATAATGAAGCGTAAGACAAGCATCACCCAACGAAAGGAAGCTGTTATGGATCCGAAAGATTTGGAAGAGCTGAAAAAATTAAAAGAACAAAAATATGCGGATCTTGAAAAGCTGCAGGAGCTTGCGAAGATGAGCATCCCCGACTTTGATGCGGCGGAGCAAGCCTCTCCTGACGAAGCCACGGGCGAAACCATTAAATTTTCCCCCGTAATCAACCCTGCAGACGCGCCGAGACGCCATCGCGGAAAAAGCGGCTACAGAGGGAAGGCACCCTCCTCTACCGAAAGCAGTCGCAAGCGCAGAAAAATCCGCAAGTGGATCATCCGCATCGTTTTGCTGATTCTTCTCTTGCTTATCATTTGGAGCATCGTTGGGTTCTTCAAGACACGCAACGAAAATCGCACCCGACATACCTACTACTACTGGGGCATGGGCGCCGCCATCGAAAATGCCACGGAGGAATACGCCTTTGACGGGAACATCATCAAGATGACCCAGTACGATATCCTCGGGAACGTCAAAGCCATTGCCGAATTCAAAAACGGAAACTGCGTCAAGGAAACGGTCTACAACAGCGACGGAACCGTACGCGGATACTACACGCATCAGTATAACGCGGGGATGCGCAATCTTACCGCCTATTACGAAGGGAAAAAACTGATCCACGCCGTAAAATATACCCGCAACGAACAAGACCCGACAGAAATTTACGGCGAGAAGATCTACTATCTGGAAGACAACCGAATTGAAAATCTGATCCTCAATCTCGACACCAAGGGAAACGTTCTCAATGAAACGATCCTGTCCAACGGCAAGATCGCCCGTGTAAACACGTACTCGCAAACCGACGTGATCGAAACCAAGATTTACGACGGCGACGAAAATCTGATGCAATGGAAGCGTTACGAGTACAATCCCTCGGGGCTTCCCACCTCGGAATCGGTTTACGGCGCGGATAACAAGCTGGTCAGCAGGACCGAGACCGAATATTCCACCATCGGTCTGCCTACAAAGGTCACCCGTTATAATACCGATGGGGCGATACGGGATTACGAGACCTTTGCATACGACACAAACAGAAACCCCACGAAATACGTTCATTATACGGGACACAGCACGGTCATCGAGCAGATCACCAGAATCTACAACAACAAGAACCTGGTGACCAAGGAAACCGCCATGAACTCCGCAGGTGACGTGACCTATTGCTACGGATACGATTACGATCTTTCCGGAAACGTGAGCAGAAAGGTCACCTACAACAACGACAACAATGCGTTGATGGACTGCTACACCGTCTATACCCGAGATGCAAACGGACTCATCCTCAAGACCGAGGAATTCGACACCAATAACCGAATCATCGCAAAAGCCGCCTACAACACCATGGGCTTGATTGCAGAAGCCTTCCGTTACAGCGCAAGCGGCAGCGTTGCAGAGAAAACGACCTATCTGTATGACGATCTGCAAAGAATGCTGAAGAAAACTGTCACGATGTACAACGAAGCGTCCAAGGAGATCTGCTTCCTTGAGGAGCAGTTCAACGTTCTCGGAAGCGTGACCGTGCGGGTGACAGAGGATTTTGTCACCGGGGAATATTGCCAATACCTGTTCCATTACGCCGCAGACGGCATGCTGACAGGGCAGTCGGAATTCGATAAAAACGGACGTTTGACCTCGGATAAGACCTTCGACGTAATCGGGCAGATCACCAAGGAAATCGTTTACGTCACGGGAAGAGAAACTTTCACCTACATCTACTCCTATGACAGCTCCGGAAACGTCATCCGAAAGATCGTTACGGACCATCTTGCGGCAGACACGAAGCAATACAATTACACCTACACCCCCGACAACCAAATCCAAGAGGAATTGATCTCCGACAAGGATGGCGTTCCCCTGACAAAGCTGGAATATGACTACGACGGATACCTCACCTCCAAGGTCAATTACCGCAAGGGAGAGGTTTACACCACAGTCATCTACACTTATAACGGATTCGGTCAACTGGAGGAGGAATCCACCTTTGACAAGAAGGGCAAGCTGAAGACCACGAAGGTCTACTCCTACGCGGAAGACGGAAGCCAAAGCTATGTTGAATACGATGATGACGGAAATGTCATCGGTCAATCCAAAAACTAAAGAATCCACAAGAAATCCCCGAAGAACAAACGTTCCTCGGGGATTGATCTTTTATGGGTTAGATAAAATCAACGATATCCAGCTGAAGCATGGGCATCAGTCGGGTCAAAAGCATACGGTAACGCATATAGGGATGGAAGCGCAGGGAATCCACCAGAAGATCCTCGGGGACGTGGACCTCTTCGGGGGTGGTAGCGGCGCCTGCGGCGAGCATCTTCTGCATCAGAACCTCGTCGGTGGGGAGCGTTTCCCGAATAATCTGACGGATCTGTTGCCACTTGGATTTCAGATCGGCGGGATCAACCAGATCGGTGATGGTGGGAGTATTGAGCTTCTTGATATCGTCGTGAAGGACGGCGTCGTACTTGGAGTAGACCTCATCCCAATCGGTGGGATCTGCAATCGCATCAACCGATTCCACGTTGTTTGCAATGTTCCAATAAGCACGGTTCAGAAGCACGGTGGCAACGCCAACCTTCTTGCCGTGATATTCGGGCCAGATCCCGCGGATGACCTTGTAGCATTCCAGATAGTGAGAAACCACGTGCTCGGCGCCCGATGCGGGACGGGAGCAGCCCGCAAGCTTCATGGCAAGCCCCGTCATAACGAGGGATTCCATAATTGCACCCGCTGCCTCTTCGCTGTTTTCGGTAACCTTTTCCGCCAGCGCCATAATGCGGTCGGTTGCGGTCTTGGTCAGAGCGGCAATGTTTTCGCAGTAGTATTCGCCCGTCAGCAGAGTGGAGATCTTCCAGTCCACAAGACCGATGTACTTGGCAACCATATCACCGAAGCCCGAGGACTTCAGCTCCGTGGGGGCGGCAGCAAGGATCTTGGTGTCCGCAATGATCACGGCAGGCTGCGCCGCTTGCCAGGAGGATTTGAAATTGTTTTCGATGATGGGTGCCGTATCGGAGGCAAAGCCGTCCATGGAGGGAGCAGTGGCAAAAATGCAGAACATCTTCTTGGTGCGGAAGGACGCCACGCGGCAAATATCGTTCAGAGAACCCGTTCCAACAGAGATAATACCGTCCACGTCAGCCGCCAGAGCCTCGACCTCAACCACCTGCTCCACACGGGCGTACTTCATGTTTTCATAAATCAATTTCTTCACGTGGAACCCTGCTTCGATCAAGGCAGGATACAACCCGTCGGCGGCAGCCCACGTATTATCGTCCGCAACGAGAAGAATCTTCTTGGGAAAGCCCGCATTGATCAGGATCTCCCCTGTTTTTGCGGTAATTCCGCTTCCGATCTCAACGACCTTGGTATCAAAGGTATGTACCCGTCCGCAGGGGCAGTTTTCCATGTCCTTCAAAATTTTCGTTAAATCCATTCTGATATCTCTCCTAACCGTTATTATTCATATTGTAACACGCCAACAGCGTCATTTCAAGCAAAAAATTGGTAAAACCTCGGTCACATCATGCGCTCCGCCATCTCGCGCAGAAACTCTTCCCGAGTGCGCAGGGCGTTGACGATCTCGAGAAACTTTCTCGGAGACATTCGGGAGGGCAAGCCCAATGTAATTTGATATTCCGCCCGCAATGCGGCGCTGTCCCGACCGCCGAGAAGCCCTGCATTGTACAGATCTGCGTTGGTGATGGGGTCAACCACGTCTTCACGGGGAACCTGCGCAACCGAAAGAATCGAAGCGAGAACCTCCT
>JAFPBP010000089.1 GCA_017424085.1 Clostridia bacterium | reverse complement strand
TGAAAAAGTGACCGTACGCCGCATTCTTTTGGGATCCCTGGTCACAAACTGCTATCTTCTGATCTTTTCCGATCGGGTGGCGGTCGTTGATCCCGGTGACACCCCCGAAAAGATCCTGCACTTCTGCGGGGATCTTCCCATCACCGATATTCTTCTCACCCACGGACACATCGACCACACGGGCGCATTGGGCGATCTGTGCGATCGATTCTCTCCGAGGGTATATCTGCACGAAAACGACGAGGAATTCCTCAACTGCAATCCCTTGCGTTGCCCCGGCACCGACGACTACAATCCCGCGTGGCGCACCGATTTCGCTTGCACCCATCGACTGAAGGACGGGGACAAGATCTGTCTGGGGGGCGACGGGGAGGAGCTCGTGCTGACCGTGCTTCATACCCCCGGACACACCCCCGGCTCCTCCTGCTTCCATTGGGAAGAGGGCGGAATTCTCTTCTCGGGCGATACCCTGTTTCAAGGCACTATGGGGCGGGTGGATTTTCCCAAGGGAGATCCCGCCGCCATGGCAAGATCCCTGAACCGCCTTGCAACCCTGCCTGCGGAGACCAAGGTCTTCCCCGGTCACGGATTTTCCACCACCGTCGGGAAGGAAGGTTGGATCGGAGGGCAGTTATTTTGAAGCTGATTCTGAACAATACCGACGATTCCTTTGACGTGGTCGCTCTGTCCAACCTGTTTTTCCCCCGCGACGGATTTACTGAGGAAAAGGGAAAGAGGTTGACCATCACCCGCACCGAAAACGCCTTCGAGGCGCTGTTTGAGACGGAGCACGGAACCTACCGTGCAAAAAACGAGATCAACCCCGCCCTGCACGACGGAGAGCGCTGTGCCATCAAACGGGCGGCGTACGACGTATTCTCCCAAGCCACGGGGATCGAATCCCCTTGGGGAATTTTGTCGGGAGTGCGCCCCATCCGCTTTTTTGAAACGGTGCGGGGCATTTACGGAGACAATGCGGAGGAGGTCATGGCACGGGAATATCTTGTGACCCGCGAGAAGATCGACCTTTGCAAAGCAACCCTGCTCCATCAGCAGGCGGCAAAAACGGCAAATCGCGACGGCGATGCGGCGCTCTATCTTTCCATTCCCTTCTGCCCCAGCCGCTGTAAATACTGCTCCTTCGTCTCACAGGTGACGGGAAGCGAGGGGGATCTGATCCCCGAATATCTGGAGGTCCTTCTGCAGGAAATCACGGCGAAAGCCGCCCTTGCCGCCGAACGGGGGCATCGGATCACCACGGTCTACGTGGGCGGAGGAACCCCAACCACCCTCTCTGCAGCACAACTGGATCGGCTCATGACCCACGTGGCAAGGGAGATCGACACCTCGGCGCTTCTGGAATATACCGTAGAGGCGGGGCGCCCGGACACCATCACAGAAGAAAAGCTGAAGGTTTTGGAGGCGAACGGCGCCACCCGTGTCAGCGTCAACCCTCAGACCCTCAACGATCACGTGCTGAAGACCGTAGGGCGCAGACACACGGCAGACGACTTTTTCCGTGCTTACGAGATCGCCCGCAAAACGTCGCTGGCGGTGAACGTGGATCTGATCGCGGGACTGCCCGAGGACACGGTGGAAAGCTTTGACTCCACCATGAAAAGGATCACCGATCTGGATCCCCATAACGTGACCGTTCACACTCTTTATCTGAAGCGGGCGGCGGATTATGCGGAGCAGGATGCCTCGGTCTTTACGGCGAATGCGGCTCAGACGGTGAAAATGGTGGAGATTTCCCAGAAATACTGTCGGGAGCGGGGATATTTCCCCTACTATCTCTACCGCCAGAAAAACACGGTGGGGAATCTGGAAAACGTGGGATACGCCAAGGAGGGGTACGAAAGCCCCTATAACATTTACATGATGGACGATCTTCAGCCCATCTACGGTGCGGGCGCAAACGCCGTTTCAAAAACCATCGAAAACGGCACCGTATCCCGCATTTGCAACACGAAATTTGCTTATAATTATCTCAAGGAGCGTTGGAAATGATCGAACCTTCCACCGCATCCCCAAGGGCAAGCGCCGAATCAATTACGACAGAAAGAGGTAACCGAGCATGAGAGTATGTGTATATGGAGCAGCATCCCCGACGATCGATCCCGAATACATGGAATTGGTCGAGCAGATGGGCAGAGAAATGGTCCGCAGAGGGCATTCCTTGGTCTTCGGAGGAGGCGGAAACGGTCTTATGGGCGCCGCCGCACGGGGTGTTCGTGCCGAGGGCGGATATATTTTCGGGGTTATTCCCAAATTCTTTGACGAGGAAAACGTGGAAGCGATCTGCGACTTTTGCGACGAGCTGATCATGCCCGACACCATGCGGGAGCGCAAGCAGATCATGGAGGACAACGCTGACGCCTTTATTGTTGTTCCCGGAGGCATCGGAACCTTCGAGGAATTTTTCGAGATCCTGACCCTGAAGCAACTCTGCCGTCATAACAAGCCCATCGCCGTTTATAATCTGAAGGGATATTACGACGATCTCAATCACGTGATGGAGCTTTCGATGAAGAAAAACTTCATTCGGGAAAACTGCAAGGAGCTGTACTTCACCACCGACGATCTGAACGAGATGTTTGATTACATCGAGAATCCCGCCGAGCAGATCCACACCGTGAAGGAGCTGAAGGACGGTTGACGGAGCGCAAAATGCACCAAAACCCGCACCTTCCCCTCCTCTTTTCGGTCTTTTGATTCCCCGCTTCGGGAGTTCACAAAAAATTAACAGGAACTTTCGCATGTTTTCCCGTTGCGGCTCTTGACAGAAAAGGTTTTTTCGTGTATAATAGTAGAGGATTTTCGGAAACGGGAATCCTTCAGCGTATACGATGGAGGGAGGGAATTAACATGTCTGAAATTAAGATCAAAGAAAACGAATCGTTGGATAATGCGCTCCGTCGTTTTAAGAGACAGTGTGCAAAAGCCGGGACTTTGGCTGAGCTGAGAAAACGCGAACACTATGAAAAGCCTTCCGTCAAGCGCAAGAAGAAGTCCGAAGCCGCAAGAAAGCGCAAGTACAAATAACGATCCGAAAGTGCATGATTGAAACCGATCATGCACTTTTTTCATAGGAGGCTCATATGAGTATATTCTCCCCCACCTTCCGCGTGGATCGGTTCACCCGTCTGACCCCCGAGCGCCTGCGCGCCCACGGGATCAAGGGCATCGTCACCGATCTGGACGATACGCTGGCGCCCCGAAACGTCTATCTCCCCGACGGGGAGGTTTCCGCATGGATCAAGGCGCTGACCGACGCGGGGATCAAGATCTGCATCGTCTCAAACAACCACGAAAAACGCACCTCCGACTTCGCCTCTCCCCTGTCGGTTCCTTTCTTCTTCGAGGCGAAAAAGCCGCTGAAAGGGGGCGTTTTGCGCGCCCTGCAGGCAATGGGGCTGACGGCAAACGAAACGCTTCTTTTGGGCGATCAGTTATTCACCGATATGGTGGTGGCAAGGCGCTGCGGCATGACGTCGGTTCTGGTGGATCCCGTGGGGACCTACGGAGGATGGTTCGTGCAATTCAAGCGCAAGCTGGAGACCCCTCTGCGAAAAAAGATCGAATACAACGAATTCTGAACCGCCGCCCTGCGTGCGGCAATCCCATAAAAAAATTCCGAACGATCGCTCGTTCGGAATTTTCTTTTCTAAAAACATCCTTATGGCATTGCCACCTCTTCAAGGAATCCAAGATTGGGAAAGATTTCTTTCAGAGTCGCCCGTGCGTTATTCGCGTTCATCAATTCTCCCACGAGAGACGAGCCCAGATCGGAAGGCAAATCCCCCAGGTCACCGCTCAGAACGTACACGTTGCGCCAGCGATCTTTCTGATCCTGTTCCGCCCACGTAATCTGTACCAGCTTCCCGGAGCTGTATTTGTATTCGATTCCGTCATGAAAGTAACTTACGTCCCCCTCAGTCGAAATGAGCCGCATATCAGAGGTGTCATCCACAGCGTAAATAAACCCCCAGGGGGACAGGACTCTGCCACGAGCGGATAAAAATTGTGTAACCTTCAGCCGTACCTTATGATCGGACACATTCAGATCATACCGGTAAATCAGAATGCTATTGCCTTTCAGGTTCTTATCGCTCTTATCTGCGTTGATATCAAAGAAACTAAACTCACCAAATTGCTTAATTTTTTCATACCGCAAGAAATCCGGAGGCAATTTTCGAGAACGGATATACTTGGAATATTCGTCCAGAGACCGGATCTTTGGCGTTTCATAAGTAGTGGTAAGAACCGTTGTCCTATCGGGGGCAAGATCGCAAGCAAAAAGCGAACCCATCATGAACACTGCCAGAAGCACAACCAAAACTTTTTTCATTACCAAAACCTCCTTTAAAAAAGTTTCACAACCACGTCATTGGAAGACACATTTAATAAGGTCTTTTCTTCTGAGGTTAAATGCAGTGAGTCGGCAGAATTCGTTGCCGCTCCCGTCGAGGAGGTATCCGTTTCGTCAACGGTTTCCGCAGAGACGGGAAGCGCCAAGGCGAAAATCTGCAAGAGCAGTGCCAGCGCAAGGGTGACAGAGAACATCTTTTTAATTTTCATGGGATATACCTCCTTTTCTTGGTAATTTTATTATATCATATGCAAGGGGCGCTTGTCAAGGGGTGGAAAAGTGC
>JAFPBP010000088.1 GCA_017424085.1 Clostridia bacterium | reverse complement strand
GGATTCAGATGCCACGGACAACGCTCGGCAAAGGGCTCGGGCAGGCGCTGATCGAATTCACAGAGCCAAGGAAACACCAACGGACGGATCCCCGTTTCCCGCAGCAACCCCTTCGCCGTCTCCTGCGCCCGTCCCAAGGACGAGAGGCAGACCACGTCGGGCTTTTTTGCCACCAAAAACGGAGTCAGCAATTCCTGCTCCCTCCACCCCTGCTCCGTCAGGGTATCCTTTGCGTAGTTCGGAGCGCCGTGTCGGATGATAAACAGCTTCATTTTGCGCACTCCCTCCTGTTTTTAGGCACAAAACGACGGAGAAACACCTCTTCCTTGCAAAAAGAAAGGAATGTTTCCCCCTCGGATTGACTCGGCAAAACTCATTTTGCCTCTTCGTTGTTCACTTTCAGAACCTGCTTTCCGTTATAGGAACCGCAAGCCTTGCAAACGCGGTGCGAGAGAACGTATTCTCCGCATTTGGGGCACTGAACCATGCCGGGCATGTCGAGCTTCCAGACGCTGGAACGTCTCTTGTGCTTTCTCTGCTTGGAGACCTTTTTCTTCGGTGCGATCATTGTTGGACACCTCCTATTTCCGATATCAGAATTATAAACTTATTCGTTGCATCCGCAGGGACCGTCGTTGAGATTCTTACCGCAGGTGGGACAGATCCCCAGACAATCCTCCCGACAAAGGATCTTTGTGGGAAGGGCGAGGGACAAGGCGTCGTACGCGGTTTTTTCAAGATCGATCTTTCCTGCCGCCACGGTAATCGAATCGTCGTCCGACGCATTCAAGGTGACGGTGGTCTTCAGCTCCGCCTCCAGAGGCAGAACCGCAGGCTCAAGGCAACGGTCGCACGGAGTGGTGCAAATGCCGCTGACCAGGGCGCGGATGGTCATCACGCCGACCACGTTCCGAATCTTGCCCGCAATGCGGACCTCGGAGAAGGAAGGGTCAAGCTCGTCCAGGGACAGGGCTTCGTCGAAGGCGAGCGTGTCGCCGTCCCGTCGGCTGAAATCATTGATATCAAGAAGCTTCATCCGATAGACCCCCTTCGATTTGTCGGCAAGAAAACGCAATACCTATATATTATACCACAAATTTTCAGAATGTCAAGTGTTTTTTTTGAAAAATTTATTTGACCTCTCTGCCGCCGTCGCATGCGGAGGAGATATAGAAGCTTCCGGTAAAGCCGGTGCGCTCGGTATAATTCTTGCTCACCTCGGCGATGAAGGTATCAACGGCGTCGTCCGCAACGATGCTGACGGTGCAACCGCCGAAGCCCGCGCCGGTCATACGGGAACCGATGCAGCCCTCCACCTTCAGAGATTCCTCCACCATCACGTCCAGATTCAGACCGGTAACCTCATAAAGGTCACGCAGAGAGATGTGGGATGCGGTCATCAGCTGACCGAAGGCTTCCAGATCTCCGTCGTTGAGGGCGTCAATGGACTTGAGAACGCGATCGCATTCGTAGATCACGTGCTCGGCACGGCGACGCTCCACCTCGTTGAGGATCAGATGCTTGGCATCCTCAAACTGCTCCACGGAGATGGCACGAAGACAATCGGCGTCGGGGTAGGCAACCTGCAACTGCTTGAGAGCGGATTCGCATTCGGCACGGCGCTCGTTATACTTGGAATCGGCAAGACCGCGCTTTTTGTTGGTATTTCCGATGACGATCTTATAGCCGTTGAGAACCAGGGGAACGTACTTGAACTCCAAGGTCTTGCAGTCCAGGAAGATCGCCTGATCCTTGCGACCCATGGCGCTGGCGAACTGATCCATAATACCGCAGTTGACGCCGCAGTAGGTAATCTCTGCTTCCTGCGCCAGCTTCGCCATTTCGATCATATCCACAGGATCGGTGATGCCCTTCGCCTCGTTGGAGAAGGTGGCAAGAGTCAGAGCCATGACCACCTCGATGGCGGCGGAGGAGGACAGACCCGCACCCAGAGGAACGGTATCGTGATAAAGGATATCGCAGGAGCAGATCTCGTAGCCGTGGTTCTGCAGAACGTAAGCCACGCCGGCCTGATAGTTACCCCACTTCAGATCCTTATAGGAATCCAGGTGGTTCAGATCCAGCTCCACGCGATCGGGGAGGTCGGTGGCGGCAAGGCGGATCTTACCGCTGTCGGTCTTGCGGACGAGGATATGGGAAGCGTGCTCCAGAGCAGCGGGGAACACAAAGCCGCCGTTGTAGTCGGTATGTTCACCGATCATATTGACCCGTCCGGGGGACACGAAGAGCCGAACGTCGTCGGCGGAGCCACCGTACAGGGCGAGAAATTTTGCAAGCAATTCTTGATTCACGGGAATAACATCCTTTCCGAATACTGTATACAGAATTATTATACACTATTCCAAGCCGAATGTCAAGGTTTATTTTTAACAAATAAAGGAAACTTACAGAATATTTGCCCACGTAGGCAGGTGCGTTTGTGCCGATTCGGACAACGTGCGGGACAGATCCGCCAACGCCTCCAGCACGGGCGAGGGATCCCCCGCCGAACTCAGAACCCGAGCGCGGTTCAGGGCACGGTGGATCTCGTGAAGACGGGCATCGTTGATCATGGCGGCAAGAAAGAGATCGTGACGGTCCAGCATCTCCTCCAGACGGGACAGGGCAACGGCGCCGTCGGCAATGCGATCCTCGGAAAAGCAAACCGACGCCTCGTGAGCAATAGCGCAAAGCTCGTCGGAAACGGCATTCAAACGGCGTTGTCCTAAAAACACAAAAGAAATCAAAAGCATAAAAGCAAAAAGAGCGGAAAGAAAGCGACTGATCACGGCTGATCCTCCTTTCGGATGCAGGTATACTTCCCCGCGATCTCATAGAGCAAAAAGACCCCGTCGGGGGATGATACGCCCCGTGAACGCAGGATCCCGGCAAGGTCGTCCAAAGTCAATTTTCGCCGCCTCAGATTCTCCGAAACGGGGGTTCCGTCGGAAATGAGGATCAGGGGCAAGGTGGCTTGAGTTGCGGATTTTTTCGGGATCACGCTCACCTTCCCGTCGGTCTCAAGCACGCAGTACTTCACGTCCTCCACCGCCATCAGCCCGTTCTGCCGAAGCTCCTCCATCAGTTCTCCCACCGTCATGCGGGATTTTTTCATTTCCTTCTGCATGATCACCCCGTCGTCGATCAGCACGGAGTAGCGTCCGCTCAGCACGCGATTGAAAAAGGGAATCTTCAGCGTAAGAAACGAAACGATAATCTCCAAAACCACAAGCGTCACGATGGGGATCACGCTGCTGATCAAGGGCGTTTCCAGATCCTGCATGCAGAGGGTCGCCAGATCGGAGATCAGAAGGGTGATCACCAGCTCCGACGGCTCCAGTTCTCCCAGCTGCCGCTTCCCCATGCAACGGATCGCCCCCACCGTCAGAAGATAGAGAATTGCCGTGCGGATGATCGATACCGCCATGGTCGCACACCTCCGTTTTTTCTTTTAGGGTGCCCGTTTCGGAACAAAAAAATACACACAGCCGAGGAGCTCGGCTGCGTGCACAAATTTATATTTCGTCTCAGTTGAAGGCGACGGCAAGGGTTTCCTTGGCGATCATCAGCTCTTCGTTGGTGGGGATGACCAGAACCTTTACCTTGGAGTTCTTTCCGGTCACGTCGCGGGCAACGCCCTTGCAATCGTTTGCTTCCTCGTCAAGCTCGATGCCGAGGGGCGCCAGCAGGTTTTTACAGATCTTGGAACGGGTGCGGGGACCGTTTTCGCCGATGCCTGCGGTGAAGACGATGCAGTCAACGCCGCCCAGAACGGCAATGTAGCCTGCCATGATCTGCTTGCACTGATAAGCGAACATATCCAGAGCCAGAGCGCTCTTCTCGTCGCCTGCGTCGGCGCGGGCTTCCAGATCGCGGAAGTCGCTGTAGCCGCCCGAAACGGCGTAAACGCCAGACTTCTTGTTCATGATGGCGTTCAGCTCGGTGCCGTTCATGTGACGCATTTCACCGGTAGCCTCGTCCTTGACCAGCTCGTTATCCAGAAGCAGGGGAACGATGGCGGGGTCAACCGAGCCGCAGCGGGTACCCATGAGGGGACCTGCAAGGGGGGTAAGACCCATGGAGGTATCCACGCACTTGCCGCCATCGATGGCGGTGATGGAGGAGCCGTTGCCCAGGTGCAGGGTGACCATCTTCAGTTCCTCGGGCTTCTTACCCAGGAATTCTGCGGTCTTGAGGCTGACGTACTTATGGGAGGTACCGTGGGCACCGTAACGCTTGATGCTGTATTTTTCACAAAGCTCGCGGGGCAGAGAGTAGGTCTTCGCCACGTCGGGCATGGTGGAATGGAACGCAGTATCGAAAACTGCCACGTGGGGAATGTTGGGCATGGCGGCACGGCATGCGCGGATGCCTGCAGCGTTGGGCATGGCGTGCAGAGGAGCCAGGGTCTTGCAGGCTTCGATCTTCTCGATCACGTCGTCGCTGTCTACGAGGGTGGCTTCCATGAAGAAGCTTCCGCCGTGAACGATGCGGTGACCTGCGGCGCTGATCTCGGAGATATCGGAGATGACGCCGATGGCGGGATCGACCAGAGTTTCCAGAACCTTATTGGCGGCTACGGTATGATTGGGGAACGCAACGTTTTCCTCCACGGCAACGCCCTTGGCGGGTGCTTTGTAAGTAAACACGCCGTCGATGCCGATGCGGTCGCAGTTACCCTTTGCGATAACTTCTTCGTTTTCCATATCGAACAGCTGATACTTCAGAGAAGAGCTGCCCGCGTTGATGACTAAAATCTTCATAATTTTACGCCTTCCTCTATCTTGATTTTTTTTTGATTCTGTAGTATAATAATAGACACAACTGCTATTATAACCGTTTTTGCCCGAAATTGCAATAGATTTTACATTTTTTTGCGTTTTACAGGCAAAAAAGGAGGGATTTTTTTGAAAATCGCGGGAATCGTGGCGGAATACAACCCTTTCCACAAAGGGCACGCCTACCAGATCGAAACCCTGCGCGCCATGGGATTCGACGGAATCGTGGCGGCGATGAGCGGAAATTTCGTACAACGGGCGGATACCGCCTTGATCGACAAATACGCCCGCGCCCGTGCGGCGGTGCGGGGAGGAGCGGATCTTGTGCTGGAGCTGCCCCTCCCCTACGCGATGGCGTCGGCAGAGGATTTCGCCTTCGGAGGGATCTCGGTGCTTGCCGCCACGGGGATCCTTGACGCAATCTGCTGCGGATGC
>JAFPBP010000087.1 GCA_017424085.1 Clostridia bacterium | reverse complement strand
GTTACTCTTTGTCTTTTGCTCGTGGGTGCGTTGGTGTTTCATACGCTCCCGTCGCTGCGTTTTGATACTCCGCAATACATGATTACGGAGCGCGGAGGCGATCTCTATCTGAAATTCAAGCCCGGCGTGGAGGGGAGCCCTGCAAAGGTCGGAAGTTTGAATTGCGGTATGGTAGGGATTGAAAGCGGGGTTCGCTTTTCCTCCGTTTCTGATGCGTACAGCGCCCTTTCCAAGGGAGAATTGAATGCCTCCGCAATTCAATTCGTAATGGATGAGTTTTCAAAGACCGAAAACGGCTACCGTATTTTTGATTTTCGGAACTTACCGACCATTCCTGTGATTCGCATAAGCTCCGTACACATCTTTTCCGGTGCTGCGTATCTTTACGGTGACGTTGATGGAAAATCCGTGGATTGCTTCGTTGGGGAGGATTTCGATTTTGAATTTGTGAAAAACGAGTTTTCCCTGTTTTTGAAGTATTCGGAGGATTCCGTTTCGTTCGGAACCGAATCTCAGCCGGAGATCAGCTATTTCACTGCGGACGGTGCGAGTCGGAAATACGTGTTGTTTCAGGGGTATGTGGATGGCATTCGGTATTACGCCTGCATCTGCAATGCAGCAGAAGATGCTCTGAGTGCTTCGGGTGCCGAGGCGAAAACCGTGATCATCGGCGTTCGTGGCGGAACATTCGTTTCCTTCCGTTGCGACGGTGTTTTTCTGCCTAAGGACCTTTTGACGGGGCTTTCCTTCGGGCAGACAGATCCTTCGTGATTTTGAATCGCATAAGATAACCCCCTGCCTCCGAAGTGGAAGCAGGGGGTCCGTTTTTTTGTTGATTATTTTGCCTCGGGGTATTCGTTGCAGAGCAGGTAGAGGGGAGCCTCGTCCTCCTCGATTTTGGGGAAGCGTCCCATGGGGTTCAGAAAACGGTTGTCGGTGTTATCGTCGTTTACCATGGAAACCTCGCCGATCAGGACCTTTCCGTGTCCTTCCTCCGCCCAGAACGCATGGTATTGCTTCGGGGGCAGAGTCACGCTTTCGCCCGGCTTCAGACAAAGCTTCGTCCCTGCGGGAACGGTGAAAACGCGTCCGTCGCAGGTCACGGTAACGGGCGTGTCTGCCAGGGATTCGTCGTCGGCACAGTTGTAGACCTCAACGATCAGATTTCCGCCACCGCGATTGATGATGTCTTCCATTTTGTTCCAATGGAAATGCATGGGGCAATACTGATTTTCGTTGGAGATCAGAAGCTTCTCCGCGTAGGTCTTTTTGCAATTCGGATCGGTCAGAGATCCGTTGCGGATGGTGAAGAGGAACAGCCCCGTGTTCTCATAGTCTCCCAGACCGTAGTCGGTCACGTCCCAGCCCAGCATATGAGAGCGGATCTCATCGTATTCCGCACCCTTCTCCTTCCATTCCTCGGGGGTGAAAAAGGCAAAGGGAGGCAGGGAAAAATTTTGTTCCCGAATAAACTGCAGGTTTTCTCTCAGAAGAGCATTGATTTCGCTACGTTTCATTGTTGTTCTCCTTTCGTCAGTCAATGGATGCGCCGTTCTTGCGCAGAACGTCTTGAATCAGAGATACGTTAACCGAGTGCGCGGTGGTACCCGTTTCCTTGATGATCGCCGCCGCCGTGCCCGCCGCCTCGCCCATGCAGCAGCAGATGGGCATGATGCGCACTGACGCTTGTGCTTCGTGGGTGGCGGAAATGCACCGCCCCGCCACCAGCAGGTTATCGTATTCCTTGGGGAGCAGGGAACGGTAGGGGATGGTGTAGTATTCGCCGGGACCGAAATAATAGTGGCTGGTATCGGCACCTGCGGGATTGTGAATGTCGATATCGTAATTGCCGAGGGCAATGGAGTCCTCGAACTTCGTGCAGGCGATCAATTCCTCTTGATTCAGAATGTGGACGCCTCTCAGCTTGCGGCTTTCCCGCACGCCGATGTCTGCGGCGCAGGCGATCAGGGTTGCATTCTTGCAGGATTCCAGATTTGTTTTCAGGAACTCCACCATTTCCTTCACCTGCTTGCGGGCGAGGACCTCGGCGCGGCTTACGTCCTCGGGATCGGTGGGATTGTGCTTGATGACCCGTGTGGTGTTGAAGTGCAGGACCCCGTCGGGCATGCCGTGACGGAATACCAGAATGTTTTCCCGCTCGTTGATGATCTTGCCCTCCTTGCGGAACTGCTTGTAGAGCGCCTGCATGGTGGGAAGCTCTTCTTCAAATTTCGCACGGTCCACGTTTGCGATGCGGAAGCAGGTGGTCATGGGCTGGCAGAGATTGTCCGCATCCCGTCCCAGCTGGAAATCGCATCCCGCAAAATAGAAAAGGTCACCGTCGCCCGTGGCGTCAATGTAGAAATCTGCAGAGTATTCCAGCACTCCCGACTTTGCGGCGAAGAGAAGCTTTTTGATCTCCCGTCCTTCGGTCTCCACGCGGAACAGAGTCACGTGGAACAACACCTCCACGCCTGCCTCGCAAACCACGTCGTCCAGCATGAACTTGAAATATTCGGAATCAAAGTAATGGGGCTTGGTGTTCGGGGGAAGATCCTTTGCGGCGCGGGTGGTCAATTCCTTGAAAAATCCCGTGGACAGATCTACGGAGTTCCCGTCCTTGTCCTTCATGTGATAGGGCATGAACGGATAGATCAAACAGTTGGACATGGCTCCGCCCAACCAGCCGGCCTTGTCCGCAATAAGAACCTTAAGTCCGCGACGTGCGGCGCTGACAGCGGCGGCAACGCCCGAAAGCCCTCCGCCCACGACGATGAGATCGTAATGCTTCATCCTGAGCACCTCGTGATTCGTTTTTCTTTATTATAGCATATATTTTCTCTGTTTGCAAGCCTTAAAAATGAAAAAAATGCAAAACCCCGATGAAAGATCGGGGCAAAAGATTATTCCTCGCAATCGCTCCAGAAGTCGCAGAGGCTTCGCTCGTATGCCGTGCGGTCTGTGACGTAGCTTGCGGCGTGCCCCGCTCCGGGGACGATGAGAAGCCGCTTGGGGGAGACGCACGCTTTATAGTTTTCGTAGGTCATGGTCACGGGAACGAAATCGTCGTCGCTTCCGTGGATAAAGAGAACTGGAAGAGAGGTTTTCGACAGAGAATCCGCGGCGGAGCGATCGCCGTTCTCCCCGTTCCAGCGGGTCTTGCACAGGGTCCTAACGGCATTTTGACGAATGCCGAATCCCAAGTGCAGGTTGTGCTTGCCCACGTGCTGCCAGATGGCGTGAGGCGAGGTGAAGCCGCAGTCGGCAATGATCCCCCGTACCCGCTCCGATAAAGGTAGATCCGACGCCATCAAAACCGTCGTGGCTCCCATGGAGATTCCCATGGCGTATACGGGCAGGGTGGGCTCCCTCGTTGTTACCCATTCGATCCAGCGGGCGCAATCGTGCCGCTCCGTAATGCCGAAGCCCATGCAATCCCCGCCGCTGTTGTTTTGTCCCCGTTGCTCTGCGTACAGGATCGAGCAGCCGCTCGTTTTCAGAAATGGGGCAAGAATTCCGAAATCGTTGAACCAGGTGGATCGCCAGCCGTGCATGGCAACTACGATCCTCTTCGGTCTTTCGCTCTCGATCCAATGCCCAACGAGAACCGTGCCGTCGGTTGCCGTAATGCTGACTTCCGTGGCGTCGCATTCCTTCAGTGCCTCCGCCGCCGAACGGATCTCATTGTTCAACCGATCGTTTCTTTGAGTTCCCTGCAGCTTCCTGCGAACCCTCTCCTTTGCTTTTTCATTTCCTTCTGTCTCCCGATCCACCGCCAGCGAAACCAATTTTTGCGTCAATACGTGAGATGTCGCCGCCATGCCCGCCGTTGCGGTCAGCAGGGCGATCCCCGTTACGCAGCACCACGTCCGTTTGTTCATGTCCCGATCCTTTCCGTGTGTTTTTTACTACGGAATAGTGTACCTCTCCCACCGAAAAAATATCCGAAGCTTTTCCGAATTTCGAAAAAAACAGAGCAGATCGAAATATTCATAGTTTTGTTTCACTTTGGTTTTAATTATTACGATAAATTGTGGTTAAATAAATACCATGGAGGCATGATTATGGAACCGAAAACGATTTGTCTTTTGAATGATTCTTTTCCGCCGTTGATCGACGGCGTTGCCAATGCGGTTAAAAATTACGCGGAGCAGATCCTTGCCGACGGCTCCCGCGCCATGGTGATCACTCCCTCGCATCCCGACGCGGCAGACGGCGATTATCCTTATCCCGTCTTGCGTTATCCCAGCGTGAACTTCCGTATGATGAACGGTTATATGGCAGGCGTTCCCTTTTCTCCCGAGGTTGCTCGGCGGGTTTCCGAGGAAAAGGTTGCCTTAATTCACAGCCATTGCCCCATCATCTCCAATCTGATGGCGCGGGAATTGCGGCAGATCGTGGATGCTCCTCTGGTTATGACCTATCATACCAAATTTGACGTTGATATTGAAAATATCATTAAGAATAAACAGCTTCAGAACGCCGCAAAATACGCTCTGGTCTCCAACGTGGAGGCGTGTGACGAGGTCTGGACAGTCAGCCGCGGAGCAGGGGAGAACCTGCGCGCTCTGGGGTATCAGGGGGATTATATCGTCATGCCCAACGGCGTGGATATTCCTCGCATGCGTTGCTCTCAGCAGGAGATCGAAGCCGCTACGGCGGGTTATGACCTGCCCGCAGCCCTGCCCGTTTATCTGTTCGTAGGGCGCATGATGTGGTATAAGGGGCTTCGCATCATCCTCGATGCCTTGACGGGGCTTGCCCGCAAGGCAGACTTCCGCATGGTCTTCATCGGCGGCGGTGCTGATTTCGATGAAGTGAAGGCATATGCCGAATTGAACGGCATTGCGGATAAATGCATCTTTACGGGCGCCATCCATAACCGCGACGTACTGCGCGCGTGGTATTGTCGCGCCGATCTGTTTTTGTTCCCCTCCACCTACGACACCAATGGGCTTGTGGTCCGCGAGGCGGCGGCGTGCGATCTTGCCGCGGTGCTGATCAAGGATTCCTGCGCCTCCGAGGGCGTGACCGACGGTCGGAACGGGTTCCTGGTTGAAGAGACCCCCGAGGCTCTGTATTCCTGTCTTTCTGCTCTTTTGGATCAGCGGGAATACGTGCATACCGTGGGACGGCACGCAGGGGAGGAGCTGTATATCTCCTGGCAGACCGCCGTCAAGCTTGCCATGGAGCGCTATGAGATCGTCATTGACCGTTACCGTCGCGGGGAATACCCCGAGCACAGTCATCCCGTGGAATGGGGCATGAAAATCAACGGCGCGTTGATGGATACCTTCGCACGGCTGTCCCGTTTGCGTCATTGGGACGGGTTGCAGTGATTCTTGTTGAAAAAAGTTTACATTTAATTCTCGTTTTCCTCTTGACAAAATCATTAAAATAGAGTATAATATACGGGTATCAGCAGTTGAGACACGGAGATGTACTCAAGTGGTGAAGAGGCGCCCCTGCTAAGGGTGTAGGTCGTGAAAGCGGCGCGAGAGTTCAAATCTCTCCATCTCCGCCAAAGCAAAAGACTGCCCGAAGAGAGTAGTCTTTTGCTTTGCTTATACAAATTGAATATTCGGGGCGTTAGCGCAGTTGGTAGCGCACAACACTGGCAGTGTTGGGGTCAGGGGTTCGAATCCCCTACGCTCCACCAAAAAATTCGACAAGTCGAAACTTGTCGAATTTTTTTATCCAAGCCGCAGGCTTGGCATATCATCGCCGCACAAT
>JAFPBP010000086.1 GCA_017424085.1 Clostridia bacterium | reverse complement strand
TATGGTTTACGATGCGCTGAAGCGCACGCCCGCAGGGGAGAGGCGGCTCGTCTTCCTTCCCATCGCAGCATCCGTTTTATGGTTCTTCCTGTGGAAGATCTACCATCTGACGATCTATGATTCTCTGCGCGCCGCTCTGCCTTGGCTGATCCTGTCGGGGTTGTTGATCCTCCTGATCCCCGTGATTCTGCGCTTCGGGTCCCGCTTGATCCTGCGCGGGAAGCCCGCTTTGATCGTCGCGTGCGGGGGAGTGGTGCTCCTGCTGATCGTGCTCCTCGTCTTTCATTCCTCCGTTACTGCCGCTCTTTCGGATTTTTGGGCGGAGCGGTCTCAGCTAGATTTCTCCCATCTGTTCGTTCAGCTGTGGGATAAAATCACCGATTTTTCCAATCGTTATGTTCACGTTTTTGCAGTACTTAACGCCGTCTCTCTTTTGGTTTATTTCATTCTGCGCAAGCGAAACAAGAAGGGCTTGCGTCTGAAGCGCGCCATTATCATCTCAAATCTGCTCATGGTCGCCTATACTCTCTGCTTGATGAGCATGTATTGCTTCTTTATGTCGGTCTCGGAGGCATCCTATCTGGCGGCGTTCGACCGCTATATCGTAGCCCCCTTGGTTCTGTTTACCGTCATGCAGGCGGCGGCGCTTTTTGAATCCCTGTCCTATGCCGTGAAGGATCGGGGACGCCTGTTACGCCTTCTGCCGCTCTGCGTATCGCTGGTTCTGTTTTTGCTCGTTGCCCCTGCCGCAAGGCAGCTGGTTGTTCGCCCCTCCTTCGAATCCACCGAGCGGGGACAGGTGATCACTGCGCTGGATGCGGCAAGCGACGTAATTCCCCGAGGGGCTCGGGTCGCTCTCTTCAACGGCGATCGGGGACGGCGGGATCTGTATTACTATCTCATGGTCTTTCAGCTGAAGACCCGCGCCTGCTTCGATCTGGATTACGGCTCCCCCGAATATTCCATCGACGTGGATACGAAAATGCTTTTTGAGTATGAATGGCTGATCGTTGCCGATCCGGATCCTCAACTGCCCGAGCGCCTTCGGGAGGCGGGCTTTGCGGTGGAATGGGAGGACGCCTGCTCCCTGTATCGCATCGAGGATTCCCGCATTTTTCCCGCGCAGTCCTGATTTTTTTGCACGGGCAACCGCTTTTGACGATTTTAACCCGACCAATCCTTGCGGCTCTGAGGAAAACTCGGCTCCGCAAGGATTTTTTTGCATTGTGAATTATACCGAATTGGTATGGATCTCGGAGAAAATCGAAGCAGGCTTGCTTCTTGCCTCTTGACAAACGGCTCCGAATGCGGTATAATAATGGCGTAAGAAGATTTTCAACACGACCGTTTGGCGCAAAAAACCTTGATGTTATGCGGTTCTTTAGCGTTTTGCACCGTTTTTGTCTTTGAAAAAAAAGAATATTTGCGCCATATTTCATATTATTTCGGTTGAATTGCTCCCGTCGGTATGGTACAATAAAGAAAGAAGGTGATCCCCGTGATCCTGCGTGAATCCCATCTCTTCTCCGAGGGAGGGGAGATCTCGGTCAAGGTCTGCGAGCATTTGCTGTCTCCTGCGGAAAAGGACCTGTCCCTGCCCTCCCGTCCCGAGATCGAGCTGATCCACGTCCTGTCGGGGGCGGGGGTCTGCCTGTCCGATCGGGCGGAGTTTGATGCGGTGGCGGGAGATCTTTACGTGTTCCCGGGGCACGCCGCCCATTCCTTTCGCGCATCGGCGGAGGAATTCCGCTTTTTGCAGATCCGCTTCGACCCCCGCTTTATCTGGGACGGCGCCGAGGGATCCTACGATTTTCGCTGCGTCTCCTTTTTGCTTCGCCCCTCTGCGGGAATGGCGTTCCGCCTGCCCCGCTCCAATTCCGCCAACGGAACGGTCCGCTCTCTGATGGAGCGCATTGATTCCGCCGTGTCGGAGGGGGCGCTCTTCTCCGATCTGGAGGCGCGGGCGCTGACCATGCAGCTTCTGGTTCTTTTGCTTCGCAATTACGATTATCCCGACCGCACCCGCACCAGCCGTGCCGCCACCGTTTCCGATGCGGAGCGGGGCTTGCGGTATATGAACGCCAACTTCCGCGATCCCATCACCGTGGATCGGGTGGCAAGCGAGGCGGGCATGAGCAAAAGCCATTTTATGAAGGTCTTTCGGGATATCAACGGCGTTTCCCCTTGGGAGTACGTGCTTCTCAAGCGGGTCTCCTACGCTACGAGCCTTCTCAAAACCTCGCAAATGTCCGTTCTCGACGTTGCAATGCAGAGCGGCTTTAATACAAAATCCAGCTTTAACCGCGCCTTTCGTCGCATTATGAAGACCTCCCCTGCGGAGTACCGTGCGGCGGTTCGGGAGAGCGGTGGATACGGAGGGAATCTTTTGAAACAGTATCATTTGGCAGTCGATCTCGGTGCCTCCAGCGGACGTCTGATCCTGGGCGGTCTGGAGGACGGAAAGATCGTCATGGAAGAGGTCTATCGGTTTGAAAACAACGTGGTCCGTCGGGACGGGCATCTGTGCTGGGATTACGACCGTCTCTTCTCTCAGATCATCAACGGCTTGCGCCATTGCCGCGATATCGGCAAAATTCCCGCCACCATGGCGATCGATACCTGGGGCGTGGACTATGCGCTTCTGGACGAAAAGGATCGGCTTTTGGGGGAGACCTACGCCTATCGTGACAGCCGCACCGTGGGTATGCCCGAGGAGTTCTTCAAGGTGATGCCCGAGGAGGAGCTGTATGCCCGCACGGGATGTCAGGCGCAGGCGATCAACACCCTGTTCCAGCTCTACGAAACCTCCCTGCACGAGCCTGAGATCGCCGCCCGCACCAAGACCTTTCTGATGCTCCCCGAGTATCTGAATTTCTTGCTGACGGGGGTGAAGATGAATGAATACACCAACGCCACCACCACCAACATGGTCAACTGCGAAAGCGGCACCTGGGATGAAAAGGTTTTGAGCCTCATCGGATTCCCGGCCGAGGCGTTCGGTCCCCTTCATCAGCCCTTCTGCGAGGTGGGAACCTTTACCGAGGAGATCGCCGAAAAGGTTGGCTTCTCCTGCCGCGTGATCCTGGCGGCAAGCCACGATACCGCCGCGGCGGTGCTGGCAGTCCCCACCGTGAAGGACAATATCGTCTACAT
>JAFPBP010000085.1 GCA_017424085.1 Clostridia bacterium | reverse complement strand
GTTGAACGGATCTTTCCTGCATTTACTGTGGATCATAAAGGGGAGCTGAAGGAGAATAGCCCCTTGTCGCCGTCTCTTGAGGAAAATCGAGCGATGCTTGAACAGGTGTTTTCCGGGGACGGAACCTATATTTGCCGATCGTTTTCCTCTTCAAAGGGCGACTCCTTTTTTGCCGCGTACTTTGACGGGCTGGTGAATAATATTGTGGTCTATGAAAGTGTTCTTCGTCCCATTATGGAGCTTTCGCTGCCTCTCACACGCTTCGACGAATTGTCCGATCGGGTGGTTGTGAATACCGAAACGGCAATTTTGTCTACGGCTAAGGATTGCTTTGACGCAATGATGATGGGGGATTGCATCGTTTTTGCCGACGGTTTTCCCTTTGCCCTGGGTGCAAATACCAAGGGATTTCCCGTTCGTGCCACGGAGGAGCCTCCCTCCGAAAAGAGTCTGAACGGACCGAGGGAGGGGTTTACCGAATCGGTTATGATGAACGTAGCGTTGGTTCATCGCAAGCTGAAAACTGTTGATTTTCGCGCCGAACCCATGACCTTCGGGACTCGGACTCAGAACCGTGCTTTTTTGTGTTATCTGGATTCCATTGCCCGTCCCGAATTGTTGGCGGAGGTGAAGGCACGTCTCTCCGCCGTTTCGATGGACGGAGTTTTGGATGTAAATTATCTTGTGGAGCAGATTTCGGATCATCGGCTGTCTTTGTTTCGCACCGTTGGAACCACACAGCGTCCCGACGTGGTTGCTGCAGGTCTGCTGGAGGGTAGAATTGCATTGATCTTAGACGGAACCCCTGTGGTATTGCAGGTTCCGTATTTGTTTGTTGAGTCCTTTCAGTCTCCCGAGGACTATTATCAATCCTTTTGGATCGCATCTCTGGGGAGGGTGTTTCGCATTCTTTGCTATATTCTTACCCTTGCGGTTCCCGCCGTCTTCGTAGCCTTGGTTTCGTATCATCAGGAGCTTTTGCCGACCGATCTTGCGTTAAGCGTTGCACGGGCTCGGGTCGGAGTTCCGTTTCCCGTGGCGGTGGAATGCTTTCTGATGATTGCGATTTTTGAAATTCTTCGGGAGGCATCCCGCAGACTTCCCGACAGCGTGGCGCAAGCCTTGAGCATTGTGGGTGCAATCGTGCTTGGAGATGCCGCAGTTTCAGCCCGCTTCATCGGATCGACTACTCTGATCGTCGTTGCTTTCGCGGGAATCACAGGACTTATGTCCCCGAAATTGGAGAATTCCGTAGTCTTTTTGCGTGTATATCTTTTGATCCTCGCTTCGTTTTTGGGGTTATATGGTGTCTTGTTCGGTGTGCTGTCAATCGTTCTTTCACTCATGCTTATGAAGTCGTTCGGTATATCTTATCTTTCATATTGGTTTTCTCCGATCCCACAGGCGCAGAAGGATGCGTTGATCCGTGCTCCATGGTGGTTGATGCGAATTCGACCGTCTGCCTCGTCCCGTGATTCGGTGAGAAGGGAATGATATCGTGAAATCTATTCTGATTATCGTGCTTTTTCCGTTGGTTTTCTCGTTGTTCGGATGCTCTGATTATCGGGAGATCAACGATACTGCCTTGGTCTCGGGCATTGCCGTGGATCGCGGAGAAAAGGATGGATCCTATGCACTTTCCGTTGAAATCGTAAAGCCGTCCGCCTCGGAAAATGAATCTCCGCAGGCAAAGGTGCTGACGCAGGAGGGCGAAACTGCGGAAGCATGTCTGAACCGATTGGTGAATGCCGCAACGAAGGAATTACTGTTCAGCCATTGCAAACTGATCCTGTTTTCCGAGGAGGTGGCAAAGGGCGGGATCTCCGAATTCGTTGATTATTTTCTGCGAAGCCCCGAATATCGCGCGGATCTGTTCCTCGCGGTTGTTTCTGGAAATTCCGCAAAGGACATGCTCTCCGTGGGGGAGAAGGAATCACGGGTTTGTTCCTTTGATTTTGCGGCGGTGATCCGCAATTCCTATACCGAGACGGGGTCGGTTCCTCCCACGCGCTTATATCAATATCCCGCAGATGCTCCGCTTTGCATGCTTCCCATGTTTTGCAGGGCGGATGACGTTTATGAAATTGAGGGGACCTCCTGTCTTCGGGAGGGGGTTCAATATGCTTCCTTGGATCTGCGGAAAACCAAGAGCGTCCTTCTCGTCTCTGGAGAAAGTCACTCCGGCGAGATTACGCTGACCTCCGAAAGCGGTGATGTGATATCCTGCCGTATTTCGGATGTGAAGGTGAAAAAGAGCATCTCTGATGATTTGAAGATCTCTCTGGAGCTTCGTTGCAATCTGATTCTGACGGCACTTCCCGATCAGTTCGATCTGTCAACCGAATCGGGAATGAACCGATGCTGTGAGGATCTGTCACAAATGCTTTCGCAACGGATTTACGGAGATTGGACTTCTCTTCGGAATGAGGGACTGTCCGAGGTTTTCGGCTTCTCGGTTTATGCCGCCCGTTATGCTCCCCGCTCCTATCGGAACGGTGAATCAGGGAACCGGATATCGTTGGATTCCCTTCGCTGTTCCGTTTCACTTGTGAATCTCAGCTACTCCGACGGAGGACTTGCAAAATGATCCTGACTTTGGTTGCAATCATTGCTGCCGGAATCTATCTTTGGACGTCATTTCGACG
>JAFPBP010000084.1 GCA_017424085.1 Clostridia bacterium | reverse complement strand
GATCCCCACGTTTCCCGCCCGCTCCACGGCGCCTGCGGGATCGTCCGTGACGGTGCGCTCGTAGCGACCCGCCTTGACGGTCATGACCCAGTTGACGATGATGATGGGGGCAAAGAGAATGGGGTACAGAAGATATACGATCCCCATGGCAAGAAACGCCTCTTCTGCGGTCGTGATGCCGATGAAGATCATCAGGAATGCGAACATCGTCAGCAGAAGTGTAATTGCGGAGATGACGATTGCTGCAATCATCCAGGAGATCTTTTCACGGCGGAAATTCGCCTTGAAAATGTTCAGCGTTTCGGTCAGATCCTCCTTGGTGACGGGAGCGATGCGCTCTCCGCAGAAGGAGCAAAACGAAGCTGTTTCGGCAATTTGCATGCCGCATTTGGGACAGTTGATCATGGGGGATACCTCCTTATTTTTTTTACAGTATAACACAGGTTTCAAGATCTGTCAAGAGCTTTTTTTGATTTTTTGGAACAACTTTCTCAGAGGAAACAGAACGATCCCACAGCAGAACGCCAGAGGCAACATCTGTCCCGACGTATCGATCGCCAGATTGTATTCCCGTGCGGGAGGAACCTCGGGCAGGGGCTGCGGAATGGGCTCGGGGGGTTCCACGGGAGGGGGCTCGGTGATGGGCGGAGGCAGGAGGGGATGATTGCTCAGGTGCAGATCGATCAGCTCGGTCAGCGTTCCCGTGGTCTTGTCCGCATAGGTGTTGGGGGCACCCTCGGGCACCTTGCGGGGCGAGGAGTGCTGCTCGTAGGTATAGGCAATGTTCAGAAGCAGCTGCTCCTCTCCCATTCTTGCCGCAATGTCCATGCCGATGCCCGCGCCGCGGGAGTGATATCCGATGGGGACCCCGATCTCGGGAAGACGTGCGCTGGGGGACAGGGCTCTGGTGTTGGTGATGAAGACCTGAGAATTGGGGTTCCACGTTTTTCCGTTTTCGTCGGTTCCCGATTTCAGAGGCGCGTTCAGATAGGTGGGGAAGATGACTGCGTCCAGATCATTTTTGGTCATCATTTCCTCAAACGCCTTGTAGAAGGCATCCTTTTTAGAGGCGGCGTTGGTGTCGAGGGTTGCGTTGGAGAGGGTAAACATGTTAGGAAATTTGACCTCAAAAACCTCCGCTCCGCAGGTCCGCAAAACCTCTGCGGCGGCTTGGAATGCGGCGATGATCTCGTCGTCGATGTTCTTCTCCGTGCGGGATCCGCTCTGGGGCTCGGTCAGATTGGTCAGGATCCCGATGCGAAGCCCCTGCAGGGAATCGCCCTGCAGATTTGCGGTATATTGATATTTTCCTTGGGTCAGAACGTCCAGCATGATCGCTTGATCGTAGACCGAGCGGGTGATGGCGCCCGCCACGTCACGGGTGGTGTTCAGGGGCTTGATCCCATCGGTGGGGATCAGCCCGAAGGTGGTGCGCATGGAAACGCATCCGTTCAGAACTGCGGGAAGACGCAGGGAGGAATTGGTGTCGCTCCCCAGCCCCGCCGCGGCGAAGTTCAGGCTTACCGCCACCGCCGTGCCGCCCGAGGAGCCGCCCGACGCCAAAAGAGTTCCGTAGGCATTTTTCGTTTCGCCTGCCACCTGGCTGACCGAGGCTCGGGCATCCTGCGCTCTGGTGCTCATGTTGGTTTTCCCCAAAATGACCGCACCCTCCGACAGCAGATAGTCCACCACCGCCGCATTGGATTTTGCGATCTGGTCATCGTTGAATTTCAGACCGTTGGTGGTGTGGTAGCCCGTCAGATCCATATTGTCCTTGATGACCACGGGAATGCCGAACAAAAGCCCCTTGCCTTCCCCTGCAGCCCGTTGCTCGTCGCGCTTACGGGCAACGTCCAAAGCGTCGTTGCAGAGGGTGATAAAGCAGTTGTAGGGAGTGTTATAGTCTTCGATCCGCTCCAGATAATACGCGGTCAGCTCCTCGCAGGAGATCAGCCCTCTGTCAATGGCTTGACGCAGGGTGGAGATATCAGCCTCGTACAGAGCCGAGAGCACGCCCTCCGCAGTGGGAAGCTCCCGTTTCGCGTGGGCAACGCCGGCAAACAGCAGGCATCCCAAGAGGGTCAGAACGCAAAGGAACAACGCGACGCGGCGTTTCATTGGATCACCTCCGACAAAATTCGCAGATCCGGATAAAAAGCAAGGCAGTCTCCCTTGCGGAAGACTGCCCATTGCGGGAGTGTTACGGTTGATTATTGTTCAACTTCGAAGATGCTGACGCGGGTCTTGTTCTTGTGGAAGGTTTCAAACTTGACCTTGCCGTCCTTCAGGGCGAACAGAGTATCGTCGGAACCCTTACCGACGTTAACGCCGGGATGGATCTTGGTTCCTCTCTGCTTTACGAGAATGTTGCCGGCGAGAACGAACTGACCGTCAGCACGTTTTACGCCGAGGCGTTTGGATTCGGAATCACGACCGTTTTTAGTCGAGCCTACACCTTTCTTATGAGCCATGGAACTGCACCTCCTAAGTTACGCGTTGACAGCGGTGATGACGACCTTGGAGTAAGGCTGTCTGTGACCGATGCGTCTGCGGTAAGTCTTCTTTGCTTTGTATTTGAAGATACGAATCTTCTTGCCCTTGCCGTTCTTTTCCAGCTTAGCCTCGACGACGGCACCGTCGACGTAAGGAGTTCCGGCTTTGATCTCACCGTTGTCGGAGACCAGAAGCACTTTTTCGAACTTCACGGTTTCACCGGCTTCAACATTCAGCTTCTCGACGAACAGAATATCGCCGACGGAAGCCTTGTACTGTTTTCCGCCTGTTTCAAACACTGCGTACATTTTCAGACCTCATTTTAATTAAGACTCGCTATGAAGGCAGGGGAACCCCTTTGTAAGCCTTTTCTATGCGGCATTGGATATTATACCATAAATGCCTGCGTATGTCAATAGGATTCGGGAAAAAAGTTCGATTTGTCGGTTTTTTTTTACAATTTCGTTTCCCTTCGTTTCTTCCTTCGTCTTCCGCGGCGGGGAGAATCGACGGACAAAAATCGGGAAAATACAGGAAAATATTCCCAATATGGCAAAATTTGACAATCGAACCCTTGGTCTTCGGCTCGGATTTTATTGGATTTTTACAAATGGGGAAGGATCTTGTCCGATTCTTTCGGAGAAGTATTCGACAAATAACCCCTTGAGGAAAGGGTGCGGTTTTGCTATAATTCAGACGAAAAAAACACACCACCGCCGAACGGCGGCATCAAAAGGAGCAAACATCGACATGGAAACCGAAAACAAGATCAAAATTCTCATTCTGGACAGCCTGACCGACACCCGTCTGCAATGTCAGAACGTGCTGAAAAGCTACGGATTCCGCATTGTGGGAAGCGTGGGCGACGTGGATGCGGCGCTGGAGATCCTCGCCCTGCAGGCGCCTCACGTGGTTCTCTTCGACGTGATGCTGGAGCAATCGGACGGCTTGTCCTTTCTTCGGCGTGCGGCGCAGATCGAGGTTCCTCACAAGGTCCATTACATCTCTCTGACCGCCCTGTCCACCGTATCGGTCATCCGAAATCTGGTTGCGTGCGGTACCGATTATTGCATGGTAAAGCCCGTGGATTACGATATCCTCAAGGAACGGATCCTGCAGCTATTTACCGAGGAGCATACGGCAATCGATGCCGGCGGAGAGCCGGCTTCGGCGGTTCCCGATCGGGGCGATCTGGAAAAGCAGGTCACGTCCATCATTCTGGAGGTGGGCATTCCTGCCCATGTGAAGGGCTATCAGTACGTGCGCCGCGCCATACTCATGGCAATCGAGGAGCCCGACGTGATCAACGGAGTGACCAAGATCATCTATCCCACCATCGCCAAGGAATTCAAGACCACCTCCTCCCGCGTGGAGCGCGCCATCCGCCATGCCATCGAGGTTGCGTGGGATCGGGGCAACGTGGAGACCCTCACCTCCCTCTTCGGCTATTCGGTCAGCGGAGCGCGGGGCAAGCCTACCAACTCCGAGTTTATCGCCATGATCGCCGACCGTCTCCGTCTGGAAAACCGCGCTGTCGGGAACGACTCCTTCCCGCGACGCTGAACCTGCTGTTTCCTTCGGGTCCCCTGCTCTCTTCGGGCAGGGGATTTTTTCGATATTGTGAATTTTAGCGAAAACATCTTGCACAAAGGAGAAAAAGGTGATATAATATAGGAAAAGGAATTGAACATCGCAGGAGATTTGATTATGATGAAAGCAATCGTGATTCTTTTGTGCAAGCTGTTGTCCTTCGTGGGACGGATCATCGGGAAGGGAACCAGCCTGCCCGGTGCCGTTGCGTTGAAGCTTCGCCCCAAGATCCTGTCCGAGCTGGCGTTGCCGCCGCTGGTCATTGCCGTGACCGGCTCCAACGGAAAGACCTCCACCGTGGAGATGATCGCCTCGGTTTTGGAGGGGCAGGGCAAGCGGGTCTTGTGGAATAAGGAAGGAAGCAATCAGATCGAAGGGGTCACCACCCTGCTTCTCAACCGCGCCTCTCTTTCGGGAACGGTGTCGGGGGACGTGGTGGTGTTTGAAAGCGACGAGCGCTATGCCCGCCATACCTTCCGTTACATCAAGCCCACCCATTTTGCCGTGACCAATCTGTATCGGGACCAGCTGACCCGCAACGTGCATCCCTTCCGCATTTACAGCATTTTGCAGGATGCGGTGGATCTGATCCCCGATGCCATGCTGATCCTCAACGGGGACGATCCCATCATCCGCCGCTTTGGGGAGGGGCGGGAATCGGTGGTCTATTTCGGCATGAGCGAAAATTCCGCCTCCGCCGACCACACCGACGCAGTCTACAACGATTGCTTCTATTGCCCCGTCTGCGGCAAGCCTCTGGAGTATAAATTCTTCCATTTTGCTCATTTGGGGGATTATTCCTGCCCCGCCTGCGGATACGCTCGCCCCACCCCCGCTTATGCGGTAGATTCCATGGATCTGTCCGATCGGAAGATTGCCGTAAACGGGCACCCCATTCATCTGGCGTTCGCGAGCAAATACAACGTGTATAACCTGTGCGCCGCCTTTGCGGTCTGCTCCATCGGGGGGATCGCCCCCGAAACCGTCGCCGCCTCCCTCAGCGATTTTATTATGAAGAACGGGCGGGTCGTCCGCTTTACCGCAGGGGAGAATCAAGGGCTTCTGATTACATCCAAGCATGAAAACTCCACCTCCTATAATCAGAGTCTGGAATACGTGGCGTCTCAGCCCGATCCTTCCCGACTGGTGATCATCGTGGACGCCATCAGCCGAAAATACTATACCTCCGAAACCAGTTGGCTTTGGGATATTTCCTTTGAAGTCCTGCGGAATACCTCGGTCAAGCAGGTGCTTCTCTGCGGAAAATACGCATACGATCTGGCCGTGCGCTTTGAAGCCTTCGATTGGGATGGGTTTGAGGTGATCGTGGAGCCCGATCTGGATCGGATGGGTGAGATCTTGCGCACGCCCGACGAGCGGGCGCTCTACGCCGTCACCTGCTTCTCCGATAAGGACAAGCTTTACAGTCGCGTTTCGGTTCAATCGCCCACGGCGAAATAAGGAGGGTTCGTATGAAGGAAATTCGGATTTTGCATCTCTTTCCCAAGCGCCTGTCTTTGTACGGCGAATACGGGAATCTTTCGATTTTGAAAAAAGTGCTTACCGACGGTGGATATGCAGTCTCTGTGACGGAATACGAGGAAGGTCCTCTGTCCTTGGACGGGGTGGACTTCGTCTACGTGGGCTCGGGCACCGAGGATGCGCTGCTGCTGGCGGAGGGCATGCTTTCTCCTCACGCAGAGGCGATTCGCCAATCGGTGGAGAATGGAACGCTCTGGCTTGCAACGGGCAACGCCATGGCTCTGTTTGGGTCGAAAATCACGCGGAAAAGCGTGACCTGCGACGCCTTGGGACTGTTTCCCTACACTTGCCGAATCGACGATGAGAGCCGCATTTCGGGGGACGTTCTGACCACCGACGACAATCTCTTCGGTGCTTCCCTGGTGGGATATATCAATACCTCCTGCACCTTCGACGGAGTGGACGCGCCCATTCTCGGGCTTCGCCTCAATCCGGGGGTGAATTTTGCGGAGGGGTACAAATACCGAAGCTTTTTTGCCACGCAGATGATCGGTCCGTTTTTGGTGAAAAATCCCCCTGCGTTGCAGGCGTTCTGCCGCCGTTTGACGGGAGACGATACCTTTGCCCTCCCCGCCGATTCTTATGCGCAAAAGGCGTATGAGACGGCGCTGGAGGAGCTTTCCAAGCGCGTATAATGCAATCGAAAAGGGGCTGTCGCGGAAGCGACAGCCCCTCATCACAGAGGCGCCCGACGGAAGTCGGGCGCCTCGGTGAAGAGGGCAGAGAACCGACGGTTATCTGCCCGTTTAGCATTTTTGGAGTT
>JAFPBP010000006.1 GCA_017424085.1 Clostridia bacterium | reverse complement strand
TGGATCTGGGCTTCGTCATCGGGATCGCTCCCGAAACCGTGAAAAAGCATGAATTCATCGTTATCCCCACCACGCACCTGCACATCGGAATGGTGGCGGAGCAGAATCTTACCTTGGAGCAACGGGCGGAGCTGTACGTCAAACGCCTTCAGACTCTTCTCGATTCCGATCTTCCCGACGGAAAGGTGGGCTTTGCTCACCCCACGACCTGCTTGATTGCCATGCCCGATCGGAGGGCGTATCTGCAGGTTTTGGATCTGATTCCCGACGAGGTGCTCCGTGCGTTATTCCGGAGGTTGGAAACGCGCAGATTCGGTGTGGAGCTGAATTTTGATTCGGATCTGCGGGAATTTTCCGATCCCGATTTGGATCGGGTCCTGCGCCCCTACCGCATCGCCAAGGAGTGCGGATGCAAATTCTATCTGGGAAGCGATGCCCACACCGCCAAGGAATTGGCGGCAAGTCTGAGAAAATTCGAGTCCTACGTGGATGCTCTGGAGCTGACCGAGGACGATAAATTCCGACCCTTTGAAACACAGTAATCACTCAAAAGAAAAAAGAGGTTTTATTATGGAAAAGCTTACCAACGCCGATATTATGTCCGTAAAGGGGCGCGGTTTTCTGCGAAATCGCGGAACCGATTGCTTCTCGGGCAGAGTTCCCGCTGCGGGAACCGTCTTCACCGCGCAGAATTTTCAGGATCTTGCCGAGCTTGCCGATACGTACGGTAACGGCAAGCTGATCCCCACCAGCCGTCAATGCATCGAGGTTCCGGGCATCGCCTTTGAGAACATCCCCAAAGCCGAGGCGTTCCTTTTGGAGCACGGGCTTGCCTTCGGGGGCACGGGAGCAAAGGTTCGCCCCGTTACCGCCTGTAAGGGTACCACCTGCGTCTTCGGATGCTACGATACTCAGGCGCTGGCTCGTCGGATCCATGAGGAATACTATCTGGGCTGGAGCAACGTAAAGCTTCCCCACAAATTCAAGATCGGCATCGGCGGATGCCCCAACAGCTGTATCAAGCCCTCTCTGAACGATTTCGGCGTGGAGGGACGCCGCGTGGCAGGGCAGAAGGAAGCCGCCTATCAGATCTACGTGGGCGGAACCTGGGGCAAGAACACCCGTATGGGCACCCCTCTGTCCCGTCTCGTGACCGAAGAAGAGATCCTTCCCATTCTGGAAAAGACCATGCTCTGGTTCCGCGAAAACGCCTACGCCAAGGAACGTCTGGGCGTGGCGATCGACCGCATCGGCGTGGATGCCCTGGAAAAGGCTCTCTTCTCCGACGATCTTCTCAACCGCAAGGATGCCATCCTTGCCGCAGAGATCAAAGAACGATGAAAAAAATCTCTCTCAGCCTTATTTTTCTCTTGATCTTATCCCTTTTCACCGCCTGCAACGTCCCGCCCTCCCCCTTGGAGGGCACGTTGGTGGAGGATGCTCTGGGAAACGCCGTTCTGATTCCCGAATCTCCTCGGGTGGTCTCCTGCTACGGCTCCTTTGCCGATTGCTGGTTGTTGTCGGGAGGCTCCCTTGTGGGGGTCACCGAAGACGCGGTGGAGGAGGGAATCGTTTCCGAATCCGACGTGACCGTTGTCGGCTCGGTCAAATCGGTGAATTTGGAGCAGATCATTGCTCTCGATCCCGACTTCGTCATTCTCTCCGCCGACCTTGCGGCGCATCTGAAGCTGCGGGACGCTCTGGAGGCGGCGAAGATCCCCCACGGCTATTTCCGCGTGGATTCCTTTTCCGATTATAAGGCTCTGATGGCGCAGTTCTGTGCCGTCAACCACGGGGAAGACGCCTTCGAGCGGTACGTGACCCGTGTGGAATCGGACATCCGTGATTTAATGGCAAGGCTTCCCTCGGAAAGCGATCTGGACTTTCTCTTGGTTCGGGTCTATTCCACGGGAATGAAGGCTAAGACCGAGGACAATCTTGCAGGTCAGATTCTTGCGGAATTCGCCCTTCACAACGTGGCGTCCCAACACCCCTCCCTGCTGGAGGATCTGAGCGTGGAGCAGGTGATCCGATCCGACCCCGATTTCATCTTCGCCCTTGCCATGGGAAGCGAGGAGGCGGCGGAGGAGTACCTGCGCCTCAACGTGGAGAATAATCCCGCATGGAGCGGTCTTTCCGCCGTGAAAAACGGGAATTATCACCTTTTGCCGAAGGATTTGTTCCATTATAAACCCAACGAACGGTGGGCAGAAAGCTATGAATATCTGGCAAAAATCATCTACCCCGATCTCTTTGAATAAGCCGAAGCACGGCAAAATCGCCGTGCTTCTTGCGGTTTTATGCGCTCTTCTTTTGGGAGCGTTTTTCTGTGCCCTGGCGTTCGGCTCCACCCCTATGAATCTCTTTCGGGGGATCGGTGATCTGCTGCGTGGGGATCCGTCCGCAGACGGACTGATTCTCTTGCATATCCGTCTGCCTCGCGCCTGTGCCGCCGCCCTTGCGGGTGCGGCGCTTGCCGTTGCTGGTGTCATCATACAGGCGGTCTTGCATAATCCCATGGCGGCGCCCAACGTGATCGGGGTCAACTCCGGTGCGGGCTTGGGCGCGGTTCTCATGCTTGCCGTTTTCCCCTCGGCGCTGGGTGCTTTGCCGCTTGCCGCTTTTGTGGGGGCGATGGTTACCTGCCTTTGTATTTACGCCATTTCTGCGCGCACGGGGGCGAACCGCATGACCGTGACTCTGGTGGGGATCGCCGTTGCGTCCCTTCTCAATGCCGCCATCAATACGCTGAAGATTTTGTACCCCGACAGCGTTTATGATGCGGATTCCTTCATGATCGGCGGCTTTTCGGGCGTGACCTTTTCCCGTTTGTTCCCCGCTTGTCTTATCATCCTTGCGGGGCTTCTCGTCGCCTGCTTTTTTGCATGGGAGATGGATATTCTCGCCTTGGGTGACGATACGGCAAAGAGCCTCGGGGTTAACGTGAAGCGAGCGCAACTGCTTCTGTTGCTCCTTGCCTGCGCTTTGGCGGGAGGTGCCGTCAGCTTTTCGGGACTGTTGGGCTTCGTGGGCTTGCTGGTTCCTCATCTGGCGCGCCGCTTCGTGGGGGAGAATCATCGGATCCTCGTCCCCGTCAGCGCCTTGGGCGGGGCTATTTTGGTCCTTGTTTGCGATATGATCAGCCGCGTTCTCTTTGCCCCCTACGAATTGCCCGTGGGCATTCTTCTGTCCTTTGTGGGCGGACCCTTCTTTATTTCCTTGATCCTTGTGGGGAGGAAGCGCCATGATTGAAGCTCGTGATCTTTCTTTTTCCTACGGCGCATCTCCCGTCTTTTCCGACCTTTCCTTTTCTCTTACCGAGGGAAAGGTCTACGGGATCGTCGGACCCAACGGAAGCGGGAAAACCACCCTTTTGCGGGTCTTGTGCGGCATTGCCAAGCCCACGTGCGGCGAAGCTTTTCTGGACGGAATTCCTTACGATTCTTTTGATCGCCTCTCCTTGGCGCGGCAGTTGTCCCTGATGCCTCAGTTCTCTTATTTACCTCCCGTCACCGCACGGGATCTGGTGGAGCGGGGAAGATATCCGTATCTGGGCGCCACCCGCCGCATGACTCCCGAGGATCGCGCCGCCGTGGAGCGTGCCCTGAGCCAAGCGGGAGCGATCGACCTTGCCCATCGCCCCCTGAACGAGCTGTCGGGCGGGGAGCGTCAGCGGGTCTGCCTGGCGCTTCTGTTGGCACAGGATACGCCCTACGTATTCTTGGACGAGCCCACCACCTATCTGGATCTGTCCCACCGCTTCGGGCTTCTGTCTCAGCTGCGGGATCTGTCCCGCGAGGGGCGTTGCGTGGTCGCCGTGCTTCACGATCTGCCCCAAGCCCTGCGCTGGTGCGACGAGCTTTTGGTCCTGCACGAGGGAACCTTGATCTCAACGACCCCCTCGGAGTTTGCCCGCTCGTCGTTGCCCGATCGGGTTTTCGGTGTTGCCTGCCATCCCGTGATCCTGCCCGACGGCAGGGAAGAGTACGTTTTTCTTCCGAAATAAAAGAAGATCCGCAGATTCGTGTGAATCTGCGGATGAATTTTTTACGCTAAGCTTGCTTCTTTCGGCTCCCATTTCTTTTGATACCGACGGATCAGAATCAGGAAGAAAATGAATTCTGCCAAGCCTGTAATGAACCAGGAGATGGGGAAGGAAAGACAAAGCCCACCCAGCGAATGGAATTGGGGAGTACGGAAGAGGGTGAAGACCCAGCCGATGCGGATCCCGCAAACCCCCAAAATCGAGATGAACATGGGACCGATGGAGGCTCCCATGCCGCGCAGAGCACCCGTCATCACGTCCATGAATCCCAAAAGGAAATAGGTGGTGGCGTTGATATACATGCGCATCATGCCGTGCTGAATGGCTTCGGGAGAGTCCGTGATATAGATGGAGAGAAGCGGCTCGGAAAAAATTGCAAGAGCGGTTCCCAGCACGAGTCCCAGGATCATGGCATAGCCCAGACAGGTGTAGACCGATTTCTTTACGTTCCCCAGCTTATGCGCTCCCATGTTCTGTCCCGCAAAGTTGACGGCGGATTGGGAGAAGCTGTTCAGCGTGGTGTAAAGGAAGCCTTCAATGCTGCTTGCGGCTCCGTTTCCCGAAAGGACGATAGAACCAAAGGAGTTGACCGACGACTGAATGATGATGTTTGAGATGGAGAACATTGCGCCCTGCAGCCCCGAGGGAAGACCGATGCGGAGCATTTTGAGGAAATTGCCGCGGTAGAATCTCATCTTTTTGGGTTCCAATCTGCAGGCGTCGGTGCGCTTACAGAGGGCAATGAAGACGCAGGTTGCCGAAATTGCTTGGGAAATGACGGTTGCAAGGGCAACACCTGCCACGTCCATATGGAAGAAACGAACGAAGATCCAGTTGAAGAATACGTTGATCACGCCTGCGATGGAAAGGAAGATCAAAGGTTGCGTGGTATTTCCCGCCGCACGCAGGATCGAGGCGCCGTAGTTGTAAAGCATGGAGAAGGGCATGCCGCAGAAGTAGATCCGCATGTAGAGCGCCGACAGGGGAAGCACGTCGTCGGGCGTTCCCATCAGCGTGAGAAAATATTCCGAAAAGAAGACTCCGAAGATCGTGAGGATCACGCCGCTGATCAGAGCTAAGGGAATTGCGGTATGGATGGTTCTGTGGACCTCAAGATCGTGTCCCGCACCGATGGACTGGGCGACCATAACGCCTGCGCCCACCGAGAGACCGACGAACAGATTGATGATCAGATTGGTCAACGAGCCCGTTGCGCTGACTGCGCCTACAGAGGTGCTTCCGCTGTATTGTCCTACGATGACCAGGTCCGCCGCGTTGAAGGTCAACTGCAGTAATCCCGTTAATATGATGGGCAAGGTGTAAAGAATGACCTTTTTTAAGTAAGGTCCCTCACACATATTCATCTTGCTCCGACTCAAAACCAATCAACTCCTTTATCCCATATTATAGTCCAATTAAAACGGTTTGTCAACACCAAAAGTCTTTTCTGCGAAAAAAGTCACAAATCGCAGTTGACATTTATTTCCATGTGTGATATAATTAGAGAAAAAGTTGCGCACGCAACTGTTGCAAGTGCAACGAATGAAGGAGAGGGTCTTATGCCGTCGTTGATGTGGATGCTGAGCACCGTGGATCGCTGTGCAAAATTGTATCAGGATGATCACTTATCCGACACCGATCTCAAGCCTCATCATTGCCGTTACCTCTTTTCCGTCTGCCGTGATCCGGGCTTGTCGCAGGATCAGCTGGCGAAACGGGTGGTTGCGGATAAAAGTCAGGTCGCCCGCGCCGTGGCGTATCTGGAGGAGCACGGATACGTAACCAGAAGCACGGGAGCCGATAAGCGCGTTTTGTTGGTTTCTCCCACCGAAAAGGCGATCGAGGAGCTTCCTCGCTTGCGAAAAATTTTCCGCACGTGGAACGAATGGCTCATGGAGGAATTTTCCCCCGAGGAGCAGGAGCAATTCCTTCATCTGATGGAGCGCGCCCGTGAGCGCGCCGTGCGCTATACCGAAATCGAAGGGAAGGACCTTCCCGGAAAGGAGACCGAAGCATGAAGCTGATGATCCGATATCTGAAGCCCCTCTTTGGGAGCGTTTGTATCGTTCTTCTGATCAAGATGCTGGCAACGCTGGTTGAGCTGTTTTTGCCTTATATCATGAGCCATATTCTCGATAACGTGGTTCCTCGGGCGGATCTGTGGCAGATCCTTTGGTGGGGTCTTCTGATGATCCTGTGCGCCTTGGCGGCGTTCTGGTTC
>JAFPBP010000083.1 GCA_017424085.1 Clostridia bacterium | reverse complement strand
GTTCTCCACGAAATTCTTCAGCGCCTTATTCATTTTAAGTACGCTGCCTGCGATGGTTCCGTCGGCAAGGCGGCATTCAATGCCCTTCACCGTGACCGCCTGACCGCCCAGAGTATACTCTCCTTCGCTCAGCCCACCCGCACGGATGCAGTCGGTAATGACCACAAGGTGATCTCCCTTCAATTTATACATCATGGAGAACAGACCGGGATGCACGTGGAAGGTATCGGCGATCAGCTCGCAATAGACCTCGGGAGAGGTAAGAACTCCGCCCACGGTGCCGGGATCACGATGATGGATGCCGACCATGGCGTTGAAGGTATGGGTTGCATGGGAGGCGCCCCATTCCACCGCACGCTTGGTTTCGTCGTAGGTTGCGGAGGTATGACCGATGGAGACCTCAACGTCGGTCTTCTCCCGCACGGTGCGGATGAATTCCTCCGCTCCGTCCATTTCGGGAGCCACGGTGACGAGAGAGATCACGTCGGCGTATTCAAGGATCAGAGAGGCTTCGGGAGGAAGAATATGCTCCTCCGCCTGCGCACCCTTTTTGGCAGGATTGATGAAGGGACCTTCCGCATGAACGCCGAGGATCTCGGCACCGTTCCAGGTGCGGCTCTCATTCTTCAGAGAACGGCAGACCTCAAAGGAGGCGCGGATCTCGTCCAGAGAAACGGTCATGGTGGTGGGGCAATAGGAGGTTACCCCGTTTTTCAGAATACCTTCGGAAATGGTGCGGATTCCGTTGGAGGAGCCGTCGGAGGCATCCTCGCCCAGATAGGCGTGCACGTGAACGTCCACAAAGCCGGGAGAAACGTAGTTTCCTTTAGCATCGTAGATTTCAGAGCAAAGAGACGCCGCCTCCGATTCGGAAACGATCCCACGGATTGCAGTATCAAACAGGAGGACCCCATCCTCTACGATACGGTCGGGAAGAATGATTTTACCGTTACGAATACCGTACATATACGTTACCTCAGTTTCTTATTCAACGCCCGCAAACGCAAAGAATGCGGCACGAAGATCTTCTGCCTTTTGCTCTGCGGCGGGACGGGTTTCTGCGCTGACCATCACGTAGATCTTCACTTTAGGCTCGGTGCCCGAGGGACGAACGACGAGAACGGAGCCGTCGGTCAGACGGTAATACAAAACGTTGGAGGGAGGCAAGCCCATGGCACCCTTTTCCAGATCGTGAACGCTTTCTACGGAAATGCCTGCAAAGGTTTCGGGGCGATTGCTCCGAAGCCCACGCATAAGGGCTTTCATTTTTTCGGGCGCATCCACGCCCTTCATGGCAATGCTGACGGTTTTTTCTACATATACGCCATATTCCGCATAAAGAGCATCCATGGCGTCGGCAAGGGTCATGCCCTTTTCACGGTAATACGCCGCCATTTCGGAAACCATCAGAGATGCGGCGACCGCATCCTTGTCACGGGCGTAGGTACCGGTCAGGTAGCCGTAGCTTTCCTCAAATCCGAAGACGTAGGTGTGGCTGTGATCGGCTTCAAATTCCTTGATCTTCTCGCCGATAAACTTGAAGCCCGTCAAGACGTTGAACATGGTAACGCCGTATTTACGGCAGATTGCCGCTGTCATTTCGGTGGATACGATGGACTTGACAGCTGCCGCGTTGGCAGGCAGATTCCCCGTCTCCTTGCGGGCGCGGAGGATATAGTCCAGAAGCAGCGCACCGGTCTGATTGCCGCTCAATGCTTCAAATTCTCCGTCAGACTTGCGGACGACCACGCCCACGCGGTCCGCGTCGGGATCGGTTCCGATGATAAAGTCGGCACCCTGCTCGTTGGCAAGCTTCATTGCGTCGATAAAGCAATCCTTATACTCGGGATTGGGAAGCGCAACCGTGGGGAATTGCCCCGACAGAACCATCTGGGAGGGAACGCAGGTCACGTTCTCAAACCCAGCTCGGCGCAAAACCTCGGGGACCAGACGGTAGCCCGTGCCGTGCAGAGGCGTATAGATAATAGACATGTCCTGCTGACGGGAGATGACGGCAGGATTGACGCGGCATTCCAGCACCTTTTCCAGAAAACGGTCGTCGTAATCCTTTGCGAGAAGGATTGTTTTTGCTTCAAATTCTTCCATAGAAGAAACCTTGACACCGTTGAAAATATCGGTGGCACAGATGGAGGCGTAGACCACGTCCGCCTGCTCGAGAGACAACTGAGCGCCGTCCTCCCAATATGCCTTATATCCGTTGTATTCCTTGGGGTTATGGGATGCGGTAATGTTGATCCCTGCGATGCAATTCAGATCGCGAATGGCAAAGGACACCTCGGGCGTGGGGCGAAGCTCATCAAAGAGATACGCCTTAATGCCGTTTGCAACAAGCACGCGGCAGGATTCCACAGCAAACTCGCGGGAAAGAATACGGCAATCGTGCCCAACCACAACGCCGCGCTCCGCCGCATGGGAGCCCATGGAAAGGATCAGATCAGCCAAGCCCTGGGTTGCCTGACGAACCACGTAGATATTCATTCGGTTGGTGCCTGCACCGATGATGCCGCGAAGCCCTGCCGTACCAAAGGAAAGGCAAGCGCCGAAGCGGCTCAGGATCTCTTCCTCATTTTCCGCAATGGAGGCAACCTCCGCGCGGGTCTGATCGTCCACGGCGGGATCGGTCAGCCAGCGGGTCATCATTTCTTTCATTCGTTTTTCCACCTTTCGAACAAAACCAAGACTCAAAGAGACTGCTTAAACTCCTCCAGAGCGCACGCCAGCTGATCGGGGCAGGAGGTGGTCTTCATGCCGCAACGGATTCCCTTCAGGATTCCGATCACGTCATCCACGGATCTTCCTTCCGCAAGGCGGGCAACGCCCTGCGTATTTCCCGAGCAACCGCCCGTAAAGCGAACGGTAGTTACCACGTTATCGTCATTCACTTCGATATGAATTCCGCGGGAGCAAACACCCTTGGTCTGATAATCAAATGCTTTCATCTTTTATATGATCTCCTTCGAAGAATAATATGCAAAACTTATTTATGATAGGTCATATTGCGCTGAATGGTAAAGGCGCGATAGATCTGCTCCAAAAGCACCACCCGCATCATCTGGTGGGGGAAGGTAAAGCGGGAGAAGGACAGGCGAAGGTCCGCGCGTTGCTTGACCGCATCGGTCAAGCCGCAGGAGCTTCCGATAATAAACGTGATCTTGGAAGAGATCTGAGCCACAGACTCCATCTTCTCCGCCAGCTCCTCAGAGGACAGCAGCTTTCCCTCAACGCAGAGAGCCACCACGTAGCCCTCGCACGCCTTCAGAATGGCGTCGCCCTCCGTTTCCAGCGTGGACTCGGGAAGCGCCACGGTTTTGAATTTGCAAAAGGCGCCCAGCCGCTTTTCGTATTCGGCACAAGCGTCACGCCAATAGGATTCCTTCAGCGTTCCGACGCAGACCAGCTTTACCGTCATCATAGGCAATAGATCTCCGATCTCTCGTTGCGGGGCGCCACCTGAATGCGCACGTCTCTCGCAGGGTCTACCCCACCGCGCCGCAGAATATTTTCCACGGTGCAAAGGCACAGGGATTCGGTATTGTTCTCCTTGCTCAGATGCGCAAGGTAAACCTGCTCGGCACCGTTTTTAACAAAATCGATCAACGCCTCGCCGCTCTGTTGGTTGGACAGATGCCCGCAGGGGCCTGCGATACGTTGCTTTAACTGAAACGGATAAGGTCCGTTACGGAGCATGTCCGCATCGTGGTTCGCCTCAAAAACGATGGCTTTACAGCCCGTAAGCGAATTTCTCACCTCGTCGGTGACCTGCCCCAGGTCGGTAGCCACGCCAATACGGCACAGCCCCGTATCGATCACGTACCCGGAGCAATCCACGGAGTCGTGCATGCAGGAGAAGGAGGTTACCTGAAAGGCACCGCCCTTAGCGTTGCCGCCCGTGGGAAGAACACAGAACAGATCGGAATCGACCTCAGGAAGAAGGCGGGAAACCTCCTGAAGAGTTTTATCATTGGCAAGAATGGGAATTCGGTATTTTTTCGTAATGGTCTTCAAGCCCGAAACATGATCGGAATGCTCGTGGGTAAGAAAGATGCCGCGAACCTTGGACAGAGAAGAATCAACGGAATTCAGAAGAGCCTCCGTACGACGAATTCCCAAACCTGCATCGATCAGAAGACCGATGCCGTCCATTTCAACGTAAGTACAGTTCGCACTGCTCCCGCTGACAACGGTACAAACCTTGATACGACTCACTTGCAATTCTCCGCGAGGACCTCTTCGGGGAGACCGTCGTCGATCTTTTCGATCTCGGCACCAAGAGAGCGAAGCTTTTCAACAAGCCCCTCGTAGCCTCGTTCGATATGGCGGATATCGGACACCTCTGTGGTTCCCTCGGCGCAAAGCCCTGCAAGAACCATAGCGACACCGGCTCTCAGGTCGCAGGCACAAACCTTCGCACCCTGCAGCTTTTCGACACCGTTGATGACGCAAACGTTTCCGTCCACCTCAACCTTGGAGCCCATCTTACGAAGCTCGGAGGCATAGCGGAAGCGCTGATTATAAACGCCCTCGGTGATCACGGAGGTTCCCTGCGCCACGGTCAGCATAGCGGCAAACTGCGCCTGCATGTCGGTGGGGAAGCCGGGATAGGGCTGCGTTTTGATATTGATCCGCGTGGGACGGTCGAATCGGGTAACGATGATGGAATCGTCCAACTCCTCGATTCCGACTCCTGCTTCCTCCAGCTTGGCGGATATGGATTCCATATGCTTGGGGATCACGTTTTTCACTTCCACGCGACCACCCGCCATAGCGGCGGCGACCATATAGGTACCCGCTTCGATCTGATCGGGAACAACCTCATACCGTCCGCCCCGAAGCTCTCGTCCGCCGTTAATGCGGATCACGTTGGTACCCGCACCCTTAATATCGGCACCCATGGCGTTGAGGAAGTTCGCAATATCAACCACGTGGGGCTCCTTGGCGGCGTTCTCGATGGTAACGCGGCCGT
>JAFPBP010000082.1 GCA_017424085.1 Clostridia bacterium | reverse complement strand
TAGGGGCATTTCAGCTTTTGCAGCTTTGCGTCAAACTCAATGGCACCGCCGCAGCAGGGACATTTGTATTCCAACAACGTTTGTTCCTGATCCACGTTTTGTTCCTTTCTCGGAATTACTTCACGTCAGCTTCGTTGAAGGGATCTCCGCATTGGGGACAGAATTTGGGAGGATTCTTGGGATCGGCAGGCTCCCAGCCGCATTTATTGCATTGATAGTCGGGGCTTGCCATGGGCTTGCGGGCGCCGCAGTTGGGACAGAAATTGCCCTTGTTTTCCGATCCGCAGGTGCAGATCCAAGCCTCGTCGGGCTTCTTCATGCCGCAGTTGGGACAGAACTTCCCTTGGCTTACCGTGCCGCAGGCACAGGTCCAGCCTGTTGCGGGGGCTGCGGGTGCGGGGGTCTGAGCCGCCTGCTGCTGTCCCATGGCGTACAGATTTTGTGCGTTTATGCCGCCGTTGGCGTTCATCGCCATGCCCATGCCCATAAAGCCCGTCATGGCACCTGCCTCATTGGCTGCCGCCGTCTTCATGGCTTCCGCCTGAGCACCGACCAGCGTTGCCGCCGCCATGGTGGGATCCCGCAGGATCGCCGCGTGCTGGGCGTTTTTGATCATCTCCGCATCCTCGGTGGGCAGGGTGACCGAGCCCATCGCCACGGATACGACCTTAAGTCCACGCAGCTCCGCCCATTTTGCGGAGAGGGTCTCGTTGAGGGCGTTTTCCAGATCGGTGGTGTGGGTCACGATCTGATTGGGGCGCAACTCCATCTCGGAAAGCTTGCCGAAGGAGGGCTGCAGAGCACCGATGAATTCGGTCTTCAGCTGACCGTCAAGCTCTTGGCGGGTATATTCTCTCTCTACGTTTCCGCATACGTTTGCATAGAAGAGCAGGGGGTTTGCGATCTTATAGGAATACACGCCCGAGCAACGGACCGAAACGTCGATGTCCAGCCCGATCTTCCGATCCACCACACGGAAGGGAATGGGGTTGGGAGTTCCGAATTTGTTGTCGATGATCTCCTTTGTGTTGAAGTAATAAACTCTCTGATCCTTGCCCGTGTCGCCGCCGTAGGTGAAGCGCTTTCCGATGGTCTTGAAGGTGTCGAGAATGCTCTGCCCCAAGGAGCCTGCAAAGATGCTGGGCTCGGTGGATTTGTCGTAAGTAAACTGTCCGGGCTCGGCGCAGACCTCCACCACCTTGCCCTGCTCCACGATGATCATACATTGACCGTCAGCCACGGCGATACCCGATCCGTTGGAGATTACGTTGTCGCTTCCCTTGGTGTTGGAGGACCGTCCGCTGACCCGCTTCTGTCCCTTGGTGACAAGCACGTCCTTGTCGATGGAGTCACAATAGAAAAACTCCTTCCACTGATCTGCCAAGGTGCTTGAAAGTGCACCGATGCCTGCTTTGATAAGTCCCATAATGATAATCTCCTCTCAAAAGTTTGTACAGTAAATAAAACGGGTTTTCGTGATTTTTTCGCAATTTATTTTCGGGTGATAAAGCGCTTGACCGTGAGAAAGATCCGATCCTTGCGGCTGGTGCCTCCGATCTCCGTGACGATCAGCCGTCCCTTGCCGCGCACCGAAATGGTGTCGCCCTCTTCCACCGAAGCGGAGGGGGACAGGGTTTCCTCCCAATTCAGCGCAACGCCGCCGTTTCGGATGTGCTCGGTCATTTTCGTTCGCGCCACGCCGAACCCTTCTGCCGCAATACAATCCAATCGCATGGAGGGCACCGTGAAGGTCTTGATCTCGTGCTCTGCTTCGGGGATCGCCTGCGGGTTCTCCGTGGGCTCTGCGCGGAACGCCTTCCTCCCCGCCTTGGTGAAATTTTCGGTCAGAAAGGGTGCTATGGAGGAATCGCAGAAGAGCATGGGCGGCTTCGTGGATGTGATAATATCTCCGATCTTTTCTCTCCGCACACCAAGCCCCGTCAGCGCTCCCAGAATTTCGGGATGCACGGGATATTCTCCTCGGGTTTTTAACTCCAGACATAGGATCGGAAACTCGGGATCAACGCACCAATCGGGGAGGAATACCCCCATGGCGCGCTCCGCACCCTCGTATCCGCCCCACAGACGAAACTCAAAATCCTTCACTGTGGTCGCGACCCGAAGGGCAACCGCCTGCTGTGCGGGGGAGAGGAAGTCCGTAAATATGGGACAATTCCGTTTTTCCGCCAGCCTTGCGGCGTCATTTAATTTTGCAATCAGAAGCTTTTCCTCGTCACTCAATTCCTTCACTCTTTCGGTTCTCTCCAGGCGTCAACCACCTCGGGCATGTATTCCTCGTACCGCCCGATGAGCCAATCCTCCAGATAGACGAATTCCTCGTATGGGTCGGGATTCATGGATTGGTTCCATCGCTTTGTTTCTCTCGCCCACGCTCCCGAATCCAGAAGGTAGTCGAAATAATCCTCATAGCGCTTGAGAACGTTTTGGATGCTCAAAAGTCCTCCGGGACCTGTAAGGGTATCCCATTTTTTGCAAAGCATCTCTCTGGAATTGTGGATATCCAACTCCAGATACCGCTCCAAAAGCACGAAATGCTTGATGTGATCCTCGCTGTAGGGGATGCGTTGCGCATTGATGGGGTTGTTTCCGCCGTAACGGTAGCCGTACGCCACGTCGCAGTCCCAGGGGGTGATGTAGAATACCGCGTTTGGATCGTTTCCGTTGACCGTGGACCAATAGAGATTCTTGCCTCGGTTGTCTCGCAGATAAAATGCGTTGAGGAAGATCCAGTAGTCGGTGAGGTTTTCTGCATCAAAGTGCTTGGATGCCACGGCAACGAAATGATCCGTATCCTTTTTATAATCTGCGGTGGCTTCCAGAAGATCGTAAAAGAGAGCCCAATCTTCAAATCCGATGCCTCCTTCGGGCATCTTCATCTCAAAGCCCATCCACAGATCGCTTTCGGGCGTTCCTTTATACTTGTCAAAATAGGTGCCATCCCAAGAGAGCGTTTTGATCAGCGTTCCCTCATCGGACAAGTTCAACTGCTTGCTGTCCACGGGCTCGATCAGATCGTAAAAGCCCTGATAGGCGCCGTTGATGATTACTTCAACGTAGCAGCCGGACATGGCGGGCGTGTCGCTTTCGGGATAATGTCCCGCCGTCATTTCGTTCCAGATCTCCGCCGAAATGCGGTTGTGCATACGGGTGGGATCGTTGTACATGGCGTCGAGGATCCAGTCATCATCGTTGCGAAGCCCCAAAAGGGACATTTTGTTCTGGGTAACGTAATCGTCCTTCTTCAGATTCAGACGGTAGGGGCGTTTGGGAAAGCCTGCAGAGGAGGCTCCCCGCACGCGGATGGTGGCGTGGGAGGTGGTGTATTCCGCTGTCCCGTGCTCTCTCCAATCCCCGTCCTGCAGGGCAATGGTACAGTTTGTTTCGGTTTTGGACAGAGACGCCTTTTCCGTGGTGATGGACAAAAAGGGCATGCTTGTGATGACCAGCGTGGTCTCGTCATATTCCGCGTCGGTGTAAACGCGGACCTTGTAGGATTTATCGTTGGTCAGCTTGAAGTAGGAATAACGGTCCATCACGTCGTCTTCAAACGCAAGACTGTAGACCTCGGTCTCGTCTTTTCCTACGGCGCCAAAGGAGATCCCAACCATGGATCCCACGTCTTTATGACTGACCGAGCAATAGTAGATATTATTTTCCTTGTCATAAGCGAGGGGGTACCCGTTTGCGGTCAGGGAGACGATCAATCCCTTTTTGCGGGTGGTCTCGCCGGGAATTTCGTCGTAATCGAACATTCCTGTGATCTGCTCCGAGCGTACCACGGTTGCGGGGTCCTGCTGCTGTGCCGGGGACTGAGGTATGAGGGGCGGCTGTTTTGGGGTAAGATATTGCCAAAGCCCGATGGCAGCTGCGGCAAACAGAATTACGGCGATGACGAGAAGACCTCCCGTCAGAATCAGTCGTTTCTTATCCATAAGCATCCTCGTTGGTTTGTGAGTTATTAATTATTTCTCCTCGCGCCAGGCGTCAACCACCTCGGGCATGTATTCCTCGTACCGACCCGTGAGCCATTCTCTCAGATATTCAAATTCCTCGTCGGGGTCTTCGTTCATGGAGACGGGCCAACGCTTGGTTTCACGGTCCCATGCTCCCGATTCGGAGAGATATTTGAAATACGTGTCGAAGCGGGCGCAAACTTTATCCACACTCAGAAGTCCGCCCTCGCCCGTCAGCGTATCCCATTTTTCGCAGACCATGGCACGGGCGCCGTTGATGTCTTCCTCAATGAAGCGCTCAAGAAGGACGAAATTCTTGATGTGATCCTCATCGTAGGGCGCACGGTAGGAGGGAATGGGACCCTTTCCTCCGTAGCGGTAGCCGAAGGCAAGGTCGCAATCCCAGGGGGTGATGTAATAAATTGCATCGTCCAGCGTTCGATCCACGGTGGACCAGTACAGGTTCTTGCCGCGGTTGTCACGCAGGTAGAAGGCGTTCAAAAAGATCCAGTAATCGGTCAGGTTTTCCGCGCTGAAGTGCTTGGATGCCATGTAGACGAAATGTTCCTTGTCCTTCTTGTAATCCGCCGTGGCTTCCAGAAGATCGTAGAAAAGCTCCCAATCGTCGAAGGTGATATTTGTGTCGGGCTGCTTCATTTCAAAGCCCATCCATGCAATCTCTGTGGAGGGAGTCCCCGTGTATTTGTCAAAGTAGGTGCCGTCCCAGGAGACCGTCTTGATCAGAACGCCGTTTTCCTCGTCCAGATTCAACTGCTTGCGATCCACGGGCTCGATGAGGTTATAAAGCCCGATGTATTTTCCGTTCAGAATGACCTCCACGTAGCGGCATTCGGTGGCGGGGGTGTCGGTCTCGGGATAGTGCCCCTGCGCCATTTCGTTCCACAATTCCGAGGAGATGCGGTTGTGCATACGGGTGGGGTCGTTGTACATGGCGTCCAAAACCCAGTCGTCGTCGCTTCGAAGCCCCAGAAGCGAGGTCTTGTTCTGGGTGGTGTAGTCCTCCTGCTTCAGGTTGAGGCGGTAGGGTTTTTTCTCCAGACCCGAAGAGGATGCGCCTCGCACGCGAATGGTGGCACAGGAGGTCATGTGCTCCAGCGTTCCGTTGGTTTTCCAGTTTCCGTCCTGCAGGGTCATGACGCAATTTACGTCGGTCTTGGAGATGGAGCTTTTTTCGGTGTTGATGGTCATGAAGGGCATGGTGGTGATGACCAGCGACGTTTCCTCATACTCCGTATCCGTGTAGACGCGGACCTTGTATCCCCGATTGTTGATGGGCTTGAAGTAGGAATAGCAGTCGAACGCATCCTCCTCGAAGGCAAGATAGCATTCTCTGGAGTCGTCGTTGATCTCAGCCCCGAAGGAGATTCCTGTAAACTGTCCCACCGCTTCGTCTGCGATGGAGAGATAGTACACATCCTTCTCTGCGTCGTAGGCAAGGGGGTGTCCGTTGGCGGTCAGAGTCTTGATCAGCCCGCTCTTCTTGGTCAATTCCCGCTTGACGTTGTAGTAGGAGTACTCTCCCGTGATCTGCGGTGAGCGCACGATGGTGGCGGGATCCACCTGATCTACAGGCACCTGCGGAGTCAACGGCTCGTCGGGTTGATCCGGTGTTTGCCCCAATCCTATCACGATTCCAATGATGATTGCGGTGATCAACAGGATTGCTGCGATCAAGGAGCCTCCGATGATGAGCAACTTTTTTCGATTCATAAATAGAATCCCCTCTCGACGGAATTTATGATTCTCTATTAATTATAATAGAGAAAACAAAATCTGTCAAGAGGGGAAAGTGTCGGTTTTTCGGTAATTTTTAGACTTTTTCTTGAATCAATTCGTTAATCTTGCGACGCAGCGCGAGAATATAGTCCGCAGAGCGGGGATACTTCTTGAAGGTGATGGGATCAATGCCGGCTTCGAGCACCTCCATAACCTTTTCTCTGCCGTACAATTCCTCGCAAAGCTTCAACGCGCGCATGTCCTGCAGGGCGTCGTGGAAGACCAGCTGACGCAGGGAGGGCCAGGGCTGACCGTTGGTGCCGGGGTAGACCGAGTAGGCATCGCCCGAGGGAGCGAAGCATTCACCGTCGGAGCAGAGGAAGGGATTGATGGTGGCGTAGGAATACTGGTTGTTGTAGAAGTTGTAGCCCCATTGCAGGAATCCGAAGATGTTGTACTTGTACATCTGCAGACCGATGATACGGTTCCGATAGGAGGGCATGGAGAAGAAGCGGTTGGAAACCTCTCTGCTCTGGCTGCAGCAATAGTAGGTCCAGAGCTCGGGAACGTTGTTGGCAAGGAAGGGCTCCAGATGGTTGTTGCAGGGGACGGGATGATCCACAAGACCCTGTTCGTAGAATTCGTAGCGGGACAGAGCATCCAGCATGGGATATCCCTTGATGAGAGGCTTGAGGAATGCGCTGAGCTTCTTATACTGCTCCAGATGCTTTTCGTTGGGCTCGTCGGACAGATGGAACCAGCACATCTTGTCTGCGCCGTCCTTTTCGTTCTTCAGATAGTCGATCAGAGCGGGGATCATGGCGCTGAGGAATTCCTTGTAATCGTCTCCGTCCGCCGCGGTATCCCAACCGAAGATGCGCTTTTCCTCTCCGTCCACCGTGGCGATGACCTTCGGGCAGGCAGCGGCACCCCACTGGGAGAACATGTGGTTGATCTCCAGATATTGAATGCCGACCTTGCGGCACAGATCCACCCAGCGTCCCACCTGAGAGAAGTCGAAGGTATACTTGCCGCCGTCCTTGAAGACCTTCAGCAGCTGAGTCGTGGGACGTTCGCCGCCCACGTAGGTATCCAGCTCGGGAGTCAGGATGGGGGTGAGGATCATGTTCATCCCGTATTTGCGGGCGTTGGTCATGAAGTTTTCGATGATCTGCCAATGCTTCTCGTCGAATGCCTCGGTGCCGTAATACTGCAGCAGACAGTCGGTGTAGAACCACTGGGTAAAGATGAGCTTCTGATCGGGGAGCAGAGCGTTGATGATCTCAACCTCCAGCTTTACCTCGCCGTCCACCTCACCTGCGGGGGTGACGAAGGTGCAGGTGATGGGGTAGACCCCTGCCTCGTACTTGCCTGCGGGATCGATCTCGAACCACAGGGACTGCAGGGTATTATCCACGGTCAGACGGTCGTTTTCACGGATGGGCTCCAGAAGGTCGGGGTAAAGACCGGGGGTGGTTCTCAGGTAGTCGTCATCGTAACGGTTACGGTAGACGGGCAGCTGAGAGGGGATGGATTTGACCTTGTAAACGCGGATGGCGTCTGCCAGAGGGGAATCCAGCTTCAACCCTACGATCACCTTTGCGTCTACGGTTTCGTCGCGGTCGTAGCAGATCTGGAAGGAATAGATCTCATTTTTCAAAAACGAGATCTTTTCGGTCAAGGCACGCTTGTTGACCACGTTTTCATCCATGAAGCATTTTTCCAAGGACGAAAGAAGTTTTACTCGCATCATAACGGTATGTCTCCTTTATGAAAATAATTTTTATGTGAATTAATTTGCAGCGTTTTTGATCATCTCGTTGATCCTGCGGCGCAGGCGGAGAAGATAGTCTGGGTTCTTGGGGTAGCAATCGAACTCAATGGGGTCGATGCCCTCCTCGATCACGCGCAGAACCTCCTCTTTTCCGTACAGGCTTTCGCAAAGCTCCAGCGCTCTCATATCCTGAAGCGCATCGTGGAAAACGATCTGGCGAAGGCTGGGAAGGGGTGTTCCGTTGGGACCGGGGTAGACCGCAAAGGTGTCGCCTGCGGGGACGAATCCGTCGGCGTCGTTGCACAGGTAGGGATTCACCTCGCCGTAGGAGCCCTGCGTGTTGTAGAAATTAAATCCCCAGTGCAGGAATCCGACAATGTTGTATTTGTAAAGCTGAACGCCGAGGATGCGGTTTCTGTGGGAAGGCATGGCAATGAACCGATTGGAAACGTACCGTCCCTGTGCGCCGCAGTAGTACGCCCAGAGACCGGGGACCTTATGCTCCAAGAAAGCACCGATCCGCGTGGTTGCCGCTACGGGATGCTCCACCAGCCCCATGGAGAAAAATTCGTAATTGGACAGAGCGTCCAGCGTGGGATATCCTTCGATCAGAGGCTTCAAAAATCCGCTCAGCTTCTGATATTGCTCCAGATTCTTCGATCCGGGCTCGTCTGCCAGATGGAACCAGCAGCGCTTGTCCGCTCCGTTCTTTTCGTGCTTCAGATAGTTCAGGAGTGCGGGGATCATTGCCGTCAGGAACGCCTTGTATTCGTCCCCGTCCGCCAGCGTGTCCCAGCCGAAGATCTGCCGTTCTTCTCCGTCCACGGTCGCTACGACCTTAGGACATGCGGTGGCATCGTGCTGGGTATAAAGATGTCCGAATTCAAAATATTCAAATCCAACCTTATCACAAAGATCGATCCAGCGCCCCAGACGGGAGAAGTCAAAGGAATAACGGTCCCCCTCCTTGGTGATTTTCAAGAGCTGGGTTGTGGTTC
>JAFPBP010000081.1 GCA_017424085.1 Clostridia bacterium | reverse complement strand
CCGCCTCAAAGGCGAGGGCGTTGATCAGGTACATGACCGCATCTGCGGGAATTTCCTCCAGAAGCTTTGGGATCATTCCGCGGGTTTTCTCCTTGCACCAATTGTTGATGTCTCGGACGGTGGAAGCATCAAAAGGGGATTGATAGATGCTTGCGCCGTAATAGTTTGCGTTGGTCTGCAGGAACGACTTCTTGGGGGAGAAGCGCTCCGCTTCGTTGAACCAGATGGAGTTTGCGATGCTGATGGTTCCGTTCGGTGCTTGTTCCAGGGCGGCTCGATAACTGTACATATATTTGTTCAGATCGTCCACGTTCATCCCGAAGGCTTGCTCCATTTGCTTGAGAGTGTTGCCCGAAGCGCCGTTTGCGGTCATGGCAAGGGCAAATAGGGCAGACAAGGGGGAGACCAGTGTGTTCTTTTGCGGGTTATTTTCGGATTGGAACAGTCGGACCGCAAATTCGGTCAGCTCGGCGCTCGATTCCGTAAGGTCCTTTGTTCCCGTTACCTTTTTCGGTTGGATTCCCTCCATCATGTCGCTTGCGTGAATGGTGACGGTGCAGGCGACAAGGGAAAGGAGCATGGTTGCGGTGAGGAGGAGCGTTACGATGCGTTGCGGTCTAATGTGTTTCATGGCGCACGTCCTTTCGATGCGTTATTTTGCGGAATCGGTCAGGGAGTGGACGGAGAATTCCTTGCTGAGAAGATAGAAATAATCGTCAATGAGAACGCCTCGGGTCCAATCGATCTCCCCGCCGACGGGTGCGGTAAGAACGGTGTTCAGCTTATAGCCGTTGAATTGAAGCAGGATATACACGGGGCCTTTGTTGTAATCGTAGAAGCAGAATCCGATCATGTCAAGGTCGCGGTTGATATAATAAGACTTGTAATCGGTAGAATAACGTCCGTTGTGGAGCAGGTATTGATCTACCGAGCGGACGCCCGTTGCGGTTTCTTCATAAACCTCGACCTTTACGGTGTTGGAATCGTTCAAGCCGATGCCCAAAAGGAATCCGTCCCCCAGATTGATCAGAGAAGAGGAGTATCCTTCGATCACGCCCGTGTCCTTGACCTTGATGTTCTTCGGGTCGCTCAGATCGATGAAGAATACGGGATCGGTGAATTTGATGGAGGTGCAGACGTACGCCATGTTTCCGTCAAACCGCACCGATTGGACCGATTCTCCCTTGGGGGCGAAGCTGGTCAGCTCGCCGATGATCTGCATGGAGCTAAGGTCGATGCAGAAGAGGCTTGCGTTCGTTTCGGAGAACCAGCTGGGAACGACTTCATCAAAATGGGCGCTGTCCTTGCCGGAAGTGCCCTTCAGAGCAGAACGGAGGGTCGAGGTGGTTGTGACAACTCTCAGCACGCCGTCCTTTTCGTCCATGCTGTATTGATCCTTTACCTCGCCGCGAACCTTTGCGGTCACGTCTCCGATGGTCAGATTGTCGCCGCGGTATCCGATGCAGGCGATTTCGGTGACGGTTTCGGAGATCTCATAGCCGTCTTCGGTTCTCGATTCACGGTAGGAGTTTGTTGCGAAAATGTTGTTTTGCGAAACGTATACGTTTTGAGAGAAGGACAGAAATGCGGCGGTTCCTTGTGCGGAAAGGTCGTTTTCGTTCAGCTTCAAAATGACCGTATAGCGGCTTTTGGTCAGATTTTCGGGGGAGATGATCTGATTCGGTTTCAGGCATTCAAAGCCGCTTCCGTAGTTGATCTGAGGCAGAAAGGTTCTCTCGTCTCCGAAATCTACGGTATTCCTGTAGACGGCGAACTCGGTCATCAGAAGAAGGGTTCCGTCGGTCAAGCGGGAGGATGTGTAATCTCCCGTGATGGTGACCTGGGCTTTTTGCTTGATCTGCGTGGGATCGGAAACGTCAAGCGCCAGCAGTTCAACGTATTGTTTGTTTTCTTTGCTGGTGTAGGGCGCGATGATTGTGACGGTTTTGCAGTCCTGTGATAGATAGAATTCCCAATCCGCAGCGTCGGTATACTTCATATAGTTGTTGTATCCCGCATCGTAGGTTCCGACGAGCTTGGAATCCATGCCTTGGATGGAATAGACCGAGAGATCGGTTCCGTAAAGATAGAAGATATATTTATCGCTTCTCTTGATGCGATCGGCTTCAATGACGCCCTCGGTCTGATTGTCGGTGACCTCCTCGTATTTGCCTTCATCCTCCTCTTGTTCGGGTACGTTATCGCTATTCATGGAGTCCTCGATGCTTCCCGAGAAATCCAGATCCAAGTCGTAGTTCGGGCTACCGTCGGGTGTCATGGGTGCATAATCCTTACCTGCGGCAAGAACTGCGTGGGTCAGATAATCGAAATTGTTTTTGTAGCGAGGCGGATCGTAGAGCAGGTCGTTTAACTTTACGATCAGATCGAAATACTCGCTGTTTTTGTATTGCGCCACCGAGGGCGGGGTGGTTCCATAGGGCAAGAAGAGCCAAAGGTTAGTTAGCAGGAACAAGCCGCACAGGCAGGCAACGAGGATCTTCAGAGGCGTATGATTCTTTTTGCGTGGGGTGGGATCTGCTTGCAGAATATATTTTTCGTCAATGCCGTCCAGGGCGCGAAGCAGTTTTTCCCGTTTCATAGTTCAATCCCTTCCTTTTCCAGAAATTCTTTCAGTTGAAGCCGCGTCCGATAGAGGGTAACCTTCACATTGCTTTCGGTGAGATTCATGCTGTTCGCGATCTCTTTTACCGAGCAAAGGTACCAATATCGGCGCAGAAACAGAATCCGTGTGTGTTTGGGCAGTTTTGCGAGGAATGTGTTTAACGCATCCTTCAAGAGGATGTCTTCGGTGGGAGACTCCGGATTTTTCGGATCGGGAACGCAATCTGCGATCTCGTTCAGGGCGAGCTCAGTTGCCGCCGAACGCATCTGTGCCCGATTTTTGGCATAACGATCCAGCGCCAGATTTCGCGTGATCTTTCCCAAAAAGGTCTGCAGTCTTTGGGGAACGTGAGGCGGAATGGCGTTCCAGGTCCGTACGTAGGTATCGTTGACGCACTCCTCGGCATCCTCTTTGGAAGCAAGGATGTTTGAGGCAATGCGTGAGCAATATTTTCCGTATTTCTTCTGGGTCTCGTCGATGGCACACTCGGATCGATCCAGATACAGTTGCACGATTGCTTTGTCTTCCACGAAAACACCTCCTCGGTTGTGTTAAAAGGCCTTTCACCTTAATACACGGATTCGGAAGGGGATTGGTTACATGTTTGGGAGAAACTTATGAAAAAAACGGACAGACACCGTTAAATGTCCGCCCGTATGAACAAATTGTTATTTGTTTTTCAGCGCATCGAGGATTTCGGAGAGGAGCTTTTCCTGATTGTAAACGCAAGCTTCCAGTTGATCCTGCTTTGCCTTCAGAGCGGCGGCTTCTTCGTCAGCCTTTGCTTTTGCTGCTGCAGCTTCGGCATCCTTCTTTGCCTGTTCCTCAGCGGCTTTTGCGGCTTCTTCTTCCTTTTTCTTTGCTTCCAGAGCGTTCTTTGCCTTCATGATGATGCGAAGAACGATGAAGATGCAGAGAGCAGTGATCAAAAAGTCAAGAATCGTCTGGAACCAGGTGCCCCACAGGAATGCGACCTCGGGAGTGGTGACGGCTCCGGTTTCGGCATCGATGACTGCCTCGCTGATGACGGTCTTCCAGGAGCTCAGGCTGGAGCCCTTGATGAACAGCCCGACGAAGGGATTGATGATGTAGTTTACCAGGCCCGTAACGATCTTGCTGAACGAACCGCCGATGACGACGCCGACAGCCATGTCAATTACGTTGCCCTTGGTGATAAATGCTTTGAAATCTTTGAAGAATGTACTTTTTGCCATGGTGGAACACTCCTTATGTTTTATTGATAACAATATATCACAATTTTAGGCTCTTGTCAAGAAAAATTTGAAAAAACCTTCGAACTTTCTTCGGAATGTTTCAAAAAATTCAGAATCCTATCCGCCGGTCTTGACAATATCGAAAAAAGATGTTATACTATGATGTAGTATATCGAATCTGTTGATACTGTTTCGGAGTTTGCCTATGAAGAAGATTTTAAGCTTTGTTCTTGTGATTTTGATCGTTGCAGCCCTTTCGATCGGATCGTTTTCCGAGGAGGTCGAAGATGTGGTTGCGAAGGATCTGACACAGTCTGCGACCTTGTTTTTACGTCAGGGCACGGGGCGTAGCTCCATGCTGCGCGACGGAAAGCTGACCACGTCCAGTAAGACCGATGAGTATTTTGAGCTTTCTATCAAAAGTGATGAGCCGATCTGTGGGATCTATTTGCTCTGGAATTCCGATCCTGCGGCGTGGACTCTGGAGGATTCCGAAGGTGGCGAAATCAAGGGCGGCGCTGACGGTTATTGGCATGAATATAAAGAATTGAACGGTAAAAAATCTTATACGCTGAAATGGACCGACGAGGCTGAGCTTGCGGAGCTTTACATATTCGGCGAAGGGGCTTTGCCCGCATTTGTTCAGATTTGGGATGCGCCCTGTGAGAAGGCGGATCTGATGGTGATCCCCACGCATGCGGGAGATGAGCATCTTTATTTTGGCGGTGCTTTGTCTTATTATGCGCAAGAGCGCGGTCTTGCCGTTCAGCTTGTTTATCTGATAAAGCATGCCCCCGAACGTAAGCACGAGCTTTTGGATGGTCTTTGGGCGGTTGGGATTCATAACTATCCCGTGATTTCTGAATTTGAGGACAAGGATTGCAAGGATCTTGAGGCGGCGAAAAAGGTCTATTCGGAAGAGAAGATCCTTGAGTTTATGGTTGAAAACATCCGTCGGTTTAAGCCTGAGGTGGTTTTGGGGCATGACCTTAAAGGTGAGGATGGGCATGGCGCTCATATTTTAAACGCCACGATTCTCTCTGAAAAAGCGCTTGAGGCGGCGAACGATTCTGCGTTGTTCCCCGAATCTGAGCAAAGGTACGGAGTTTGGGAAGTCAAGAAGTGCTATTTGCATTTGTATGAGGAGAATAAGATCTTTTTGGATTGGGGTTCTCTTGTTCTTAAGTCCTTTGATGAAAAGAGTGCGTACGAGATCTCGCAGGCTGGCTTTGCGTTCAATTCCGCTCTGGCGGCAAAGCATAAGATGACGCTGGACGGAGAATTCGGAAATGGGCTCTTCGGTTTGTATTCTTCGACTGTGGGCGATGATGGATTTAAGAATGATTTTTTGGAAAATATTCCTGCGGAATGCCTTTCTAACTGGGTTCCGCCCGTAAACCCGCCGTCAACCGATCCCTCTACAAATACGGGTACCGATACGACAACGGATCTTCCTTCTTCTGTCGGAACTGAAGATACGGATCTCCCTGTAATTAAGGATTATGCGGATATTGATCTGCCGGAGTGGATG
>JAFPBP010000080.1 GCA_017424085.1 Clostridia bacterium | reverse complement strand
GAATCTTGTTCTCGGCGGCATTGACGAGGACGGTCGGGACGTGACCAATCCCGTGACCTATCTGGTGCTGGACATTCTGGAGGAATTGGGGATCAGCGATTTCCCCACCACGGTGCGACTGAACAAAAATTCCGACGAAGGGCTGGTTCGGCGGGTGGCAGAGGTCATGCGCTACGGCGGCGGAATGCTGGCGGTCTACAACGAGGATCTGATCCTGGACGCCTTGACCAAGGCGGGCTACGATCCCGCAGAGGCGCGGAATTTCGCCAACGACGGCTGCTGGGAGGTTCAGATCCCCGGCAAGACCTATTTTATCTACCGCCCCTTCGACTCGCTGAAGGTGCTTCAGACCGACACGCTGAAGGGGTACGACGGAAGCGTCCTCTTCGACGATTTCGAGGATCTGTATCAAGCATTTCTGGACGCCATGAAAAAGCAGGTGGAGAAGATCGTTTTCAGAAAGCTGGATTCCTTTGAGAATCCGAGAGATCCCTCCCGTCAATGGGTCTGGAAGCCCCATCCCCCCTGCACCGTGGTTTCGCTCTTCGAGGAAGGGTGCATCCAAAAGGGCAAGTCCTATCTGGAGGGCGGGCCGATTTACAACGTATATTCCCCCCACATCGGCGGGCTTGCGGATGCGGTCAACGGGCTGTACGCCATCAAAAAATTGGTCTTCGACGAGAAAAAGGTGACCTTCGCCCGTCTGATGGAAATTTTGAAAAATAACTGGGAGGGCGAGGAGGTCCTGCGGCAATACACCCTCAACCGCTACCGCTATTACGGCAACGACAACGACGAGGTTGACGCCATTGCGGCACGGGTCCTTGCGGATTTTGCGGAGATCTGTCATTCCTTCACCGACCTTTGCGGATACCGCTTCCTGCCCGGCGCCAGCACCTTCGGGCGTCAGCTGGAATGGCGCGCCCATCGTCTGGCAACGCCTCACGGACGGAAGGTGGGCGAGATCCTGGCGGCAAACAGCTCCCCCACACCCAATACCGACAAGGAGGGGGCAACCGCCGTCGTGCGATCCTACTGCAAGGCAGATCTGTCGAAGCTGACCACGGGATCGGCGCTGGACGTAAAGCTCCTCCCCTCCTCCGTGGATGGAGAGGCGGGACTGCAGGCGCTCGTAGGGCTGATGCGGGGATTCGTTCAGTTGGGCGGGTTCTTCATGCAGCCCGACGTGGTGGACGCCGCCTGCCTGCGGGAGGCGCAGGAGCATCCCGAGAATTACCAGACCCTTTCGGTACGGGTTTCGGGTTGGAACGCCCGCTTCGTAACCCTGAACCGAGAATGGCAGAACATGGTGATCGAGCAAAATGAGCATTGACATGAACTATACCGTTACGGAAATTCAACGGTTTTGCATGCACGACGGACCGGGAGTCCGCACCACCGTATTCTTCAAGGGGTGTCCCCTGCGGTGCGCATGGTGCCACAATCCCGAAACGCAACAGGCAAGCCCCCAAATTCTGCTTTATCCCCAAAAGTGCATTGGATGCGGCAGTTGTGCGGAGGTCTGTCCCGTTCACGCACATACGGGCGACGAGATCCACGAGATCAACCGCGAGGCGTGCCTTGCCTGCGGAGCCTGCGCAAACGCATGTCCCACGGGCGCCCTTGAGCTTTGCGGAAGAGGAATGAAGGCAGACGAGATCCTTGCGGAGGTAGAGCGCGACCGCGCCTTTTACGGAGAAAATGGCGGCATCACCCTCTCGGGGGGAGAACCGTTAATGCAAAAGGGAATCGTTGAGCTTCTGAGAGAATGCAAGAGACGGGGGCTCTCCACGGCGGTGGAAACCTGCGGGATGGTGCCCTACGAGGTCATCGCGCAAGCGATCCCGCTGACCGATCTGTTTCTGTGGGACGTAAAAGACACCGATGCTGAGCGGCATCGGCGCTACACGGGCGCCTCCAACCGAACAATTCTGGAAAATCTGGTCCGTGCCGACAAAGACGGCGCAAAAACGCGGCTGCGGTGCATTCTGGTCAACGGCGTCAACACCGAGGAGAAGCACTATCGTAAGCTGGCAGATCTTGCCGCATCCCTGTCCCATTGCGAGGGCGTGGAATTTCTCCCCTATCACGCCTATGCGGGCACCAAGGCGACGTTTCTCGGCTTAAAGGACAACGGCGTCAAGGATTGGATCCCCACCGACGGACAGATCGAAGAGGCGAAAGAGATCCTGCGAAGCCACGGGGTTTTCGTTTTCTGAAAAAAGGAAAAAAATGAGAGAAGACTCGGCAAAGGAGTCTTCTCTCTTTCTGTGGGCGCGTGATCGTCGATTTTCAATCAAAATAGCCCTGTTGCCGAAAACTGTCTAACGCAACCTGATTTGGAAGAACGTGCGTTTCGATCAAAGAATCGACAGAACCGGCAAATTTATCGACCATACCTTGAACGGTAGCCGAGGTGAGCAAATTCGAGGCAAAACTGTTCCACACATCATCCAACCCGTGAGGATAGTAACTATAAGCAATATCCGCGCCTTCACGACACAAATACGTAACATCCAGATCGGAGGTGAAATAAGTCTCACGATAAT
>JAFPBP010000079.1 GCA_017424085.1 Clostridia bacterium | reverse complement strand
GATCTTCTTCCCTGCCAGACGCTCGGCGATGTAAGAGGTGGTGACCTTGGTCAAGGGACCGCGCAGCTTATTGCAGACGCCCAGAGAGCCATCCTTCATCTCGAGAACGGGACGAAGCTTGAGCAGATTCGCACCGAACATTTCCACGGCGGAGCATCTGCCGCCCTTACGCATGTATTCCAGATCGCCCAGAACGAAGGAAGCGTTCAGCTTGCCCGCAAGGGTGCGGCAGGTCTCGGCGATGGCAGCAGCGTCGGCATCCTCCTTGGCAGCCAGTTCGGCAGCTTCGATGGCAAGAAGAGCCATACCGGAGGAAAGGGACAGGGTATCGACCACGTATACGTTCTCTACCTCCTCGGCGGCAAGGCAGGCGTTCTGATAGCAGGAGGAAAGCTTGGAGCTGATACAGAAATGGATCACGGCATCGTAGCCCGCATCCAATTGTTCACGGAAAAAGTCTTCGAACTGCACGGGAGGGACGGCGCAGGTCTTGGGGAGGATCCCCGTCTTTGCCACGTAGCTGAAGATGCCCTCGGCGTCCAGATCCACACCGTCGGTGTGCGTCTCGTCCCCAAGCTGAACGGTGAGAGGAATTTTGGTGATTCCGAATTGAGCAAGCTGCTCTTCGGTCATATCAAGCGTACTTTCCGCGGTGATCTTAATTTTCATGATATAATTCTCCTTCCGGGCTCTGCAAAAGGGCGCAAAGCCGTATTATATAATTATAATATATAATATTATATCACATTTTAATGCGTTTGTAAAGGGCTATTTGAAACATAAATAAGAACTTCTTACGATTTCTCGGTTTTTTTCATCTTTTTCTGCCTTCGACGACAAATCCGAACAGTCCAAAGAGGGGTTTTCCACAATCAAAACGCTCAGCAATCCGTTGAAACCAGCGGGTTTTGCACGTTTTCCACAGAGTTATCCACGGTTTTATACCGTTTTGGTGTTCGAAACGCACGGTACGGTTTTGCATAGAATCTCTTTTATCAAGGTGCCGAAAAAACATTGACAAAAAGAAAAAACGTGTTTGTATCAAGCAAAACGCGCTGTCAATGACTTTTTTCGGAACATTTCCCGAAATTTCCCAAAGTGGAAAAAAGTGGGTAGATCAGCGGTTTTGAACGCTTTCCACAGGGTTTTCAACAGTTATGTATATTCAATGTTGGAAAACTTCTTCGGCATTTTGCACAAGACCGCTTTTTTCGCTAAGATCCGCGCTTTTTTGCGCATGATCTCAAAAAGAGGAAATGTATGCAACGAATAAAATACATTTTCGGATTCTATGCATTTCTCACAGCCGCCCTCAGAAGATCCGAGGAAAGGCGGTCCAACGCAGAGAAGACCGTCTCGGAGTCTCGGGAGAGAGGAGCATTCCAAAGGGTCAGAAACTGTTCCCTGCGGGAGACGGCAGAGCCGTCAAACCGAAAGGGAGAGGTTCCCAGAAGTGCTGAGCTTTCCCGAACTCTCCGAAGCTCCGAGGCGGGCAACGGCGAAGCCTTCAGCGCATCCGCCACACGGCAGATCCCCTCGGAAATCGCCAGAATATCCACACGCTCCGCAGGGGTGACAAAATCTCCGATCAAGCGGCGACACAGGGCAAAATGGCGCTGTTTTATCTGTCGGGCAACCCCTTGCGCATCAGAGACGGGCATCTCGGCGCAAATGCGGGACAACAGCATAAATTCCTCCTCCACGGTTGCATAAAAGTAATTTTTTTTCATAAAAAACACCTCCCCGAGATTCTATGCCTCGGGGAGGTAATTCATGACGGGATCAGAGCAATCCCAGCAGTTCAAAGACGGGATGGGCGGCGAAGAAGCCGAGGAGAAAGCAGACGATGCAGGCAATGATCAGAATCACCCGCCGCTTTCGGCTTCCCTCCGACCTATGATAGGACCAGGTACGCTTCATTGCTTGATCTCCACTCCGGGCTTGCCGTCGGGACCGTAGCCGTCGTAAATGATGTGACGGGGGCACTTGGACATGCACAGGCCGCAGCTGGTGCAAAGATCATAGTTGATGCGGGCAATATTTTCATTCATGGTGATGGCATGGTTGGGACAGTTGCGGACGCAAAGACCGCAGCTGATGCATCCCTTGTCGCAGTAAGACCGAACCACGTTCCCCTTATCGTGGGAGCCACAGCCGATCCAATAGCGGGATTCAAAGGGAACCAGCTCGATAATATGCTGAGGACAGGCGGAAACGCACATGCCGCAGGCACGGCACTTATCGTAATCCACAATGGCAACGCCGTCCTTCACGTGAATGGCGTCAAAGGCGCAGGCAGAAACGCAGGAGCCCAAGCCGATGCACCCGTGAGAGCACTCGCGGGGACCGTTTCCGAGACGGGCGACCGAATGACAATCCGCCAAGCCTCGGTACAGATATTTATACGACGCGGCGCCATGCACGCCACTGCACATGACCTGAGCGCGACGGCGGACGGGGTGCTTGACCTCAACGCCCATAATATCGGCGATCGCCTGAGAGCTTTCAGCGTCACATACGGGGCATTGCCCAACCTCGGCACCGTCCTCCACGATGGCACGGGCATAAGCGGCACAGCCGCTGTAGCCGCAACCGCCGCAGTTGGCGCCGGCAAGGCAATCGATAATCTTATCGATACGGGGATCCTTACGAACGGCAAAGATCTTTGCCGCAACGGCAAGAAGAGCACCGAGAACGAGAGCGATGGAGGCGAGGATCAGTACGGTATACAGAATCTCAAGCCCCATGGGAAGATCTTGCAGCATAATCAAACCTCCCTTAAAGCGAAATACGAAGACCGCTGAACGCCAATGCGAGCAGTCCTCCCGCAATCAAGGCGATGGGAACGCCGCGGAAGGATTTGGGGATCCTTGCAAATTCGATGCGCTCCCGAATGAGAGCCAACAGGAAGATGGCAAGCAGGAATCCAAGCCCTGCGGCAAATCCGTAAACGGTGGATTCGATGAAGTTGAAGCCCTCCTGAACGTTCAGAAGCGCAACCCCCAGAACCGCACAATTGGTGGTGATCAGCGGGAGGTAGATTCCCAGCGCGGAATACAGAGAGGGAATGGATTTCTGAAGGAACATTTCGATGAATTGAACCAAGCAGGCGATCAGGAGAATAAAGGCAATGGTCTCAAGATATTCCAGCTCCAGGGGAACGAGAATAAAATGATACACGGGCCAGGTCAATGCCGAGGCAATGGTCATGGTAAAGGTTACCGCAAGCCCCATGCCCACAGCGGTCTCCACCTTTTGAGAAACTCCAAGGAAGGGGCAGATGCCGTAGAATTTTACGAAAACGAAGTTTTCGATGAGAATTGCGGAAAGGGCAAGCATGAGAATATTCGCCATGGATCAACCCTCCTTTTTCTTTCTCTGCAGTCTGCGGATCCATTCCACCAGCGCGATCAAAGCGCCGAGGATCAAAAATCCGCCCACGGGAGAGATCACAAGAACTGCGGGAGAATAGGCATCGGGGAGAACGCGGATGCCGAGCAGAGTCCCGTTGCCCAGAAGCTCACGGATGGCAGAAATGATGACCAACGCCACCGTATAGCCGAGCCCCATGGCAAGTCCGTCCACGAGGGACGGGAGGGGTCCGTGGCGGGAAGCAAAGCTTTCGGCACGGGCGAGGATCAGACAGTTCACGACGATCAAAGGGATAAACAAGCCCAAGGAGCTTGCAAGAGAGGGAATAAACGCCTGCAAAAGCATATCGACCACCGTCACGAAGCCCGCGATGATGACGATATACGAGGCAATGCGGATCTTGGAGGGAATGGCTTTACGAAATACGGAAATAAAAAGATTGGACAGGATCAGAACGAAGGTAACGCTCAGCCCCATACCGATGCCGTTGAGCACCGACGTGGAGATCGCCAGCGTGGAGCACATGCCCAACAGCTGAACGAAAATGGGGTTACGGTCCAAAAGTCCGTCACGGAAGATCTCTTTTACCGAAGGGGGTTTCTTTTCAGACATGATCACTCCACCTCACTTTCCGACAATGCGGCTGCATACGCCGCAGCAACACGAACACCGTCCCGAACGCCCTCGGAGGACAAGGTTGCCCCGCTGATCGCAACAACGGAATCAATGCCCGAGGAAGGAAGATTTACGAATTGAGGAAGATAGGCTCCCGATTCGTCCACGACCTTGGAGCCGATTCCGGGCGTTTCGGTCTGCGAAAGGATCTTGACGCCCGCCACCGACCCGTCGGCAAAAACTCCGACGATCATTTGGATCTCATTATAGCCCTTTACCGTAACGTCAAAGCAATAGCCGACGAATACGCCGTCCTTCTCCGCACGGTAAACGGCGGTGATCCCGTCGGAGAATTCCTCGGGGATCTCGGAATCCAGCTGCACAAAGGTGCCGCTCATCAAGCTCGAACGGGCAGCCTCCCCTTCTGCGGCACGGCGCTGTGCGATGATATCGCGGGTCAGGATATTAACCCAGGAAAGCATTGCCGTCACAACCGCCACGAAAAGCGCCAGACGGATGCTGAGAGATACGATCTGCTTCATGCGTGCTCCCCTCCGATCCCGTAACGACGGGGCTTGAGATAACGGTCAAGCACCAGAGTCATCACGTTCATAATCAGAATGGAATAGCTGACCGCCTCGGGGAAATCTCCAAAGGTCCGCAGAACAACGGTCAAAAGCCCGCACCCCACGGCATAGATCACCTTGCCGCGTCGGGTCAGAGGCGAGGTCGTATAGTCGGTCGCCATAAATACGGCACCCAGCATCAGACCGCCGCTGAGCAGCTCGTATCCCATGTAAGTCAGATTGTCAATGCCCGCTGCGGGGAACAGATATGTAAGAAGCGCCACGGTTCCCAGATAGCAGACGGGAATGTGCCAGCGGATGACCTTGCGGCACAGAAGATAAACGAACCCTACAAGGATCAGAAGCGCCGAGGTTTCGCCGATGCTTCCGGGAACGTTTCCGATGAAAAGATCCCAAAGCTCGATATCGGGCAGGACCCCTTCCTTCAGACTCTTCAGAGCGGTTGCACCCGAAATGGCGTCCACAGACTCGGACACCACGCCGTCCACGAACATGGGCTCGCCGAAGACGAAGGAGAATTGATAATAAATCTCCTGCATGGGCTTGGTGAAGGTGGTCATAATGGTGGGCCAGGAGAACAGGAAGGCACGGGCAGCCAACGCGGGATTCAGGAAGTTTTTCCCGATGCCCCCGAAGAGGCATTTGACCACGACGATGGCAAAGAAGGCACCGATCACAACCATCCAATAGGGAGTAACCACAGGCAGATTGAACGCAAGGATCATGCCCGTTACCACGGCAGAAAGATCTCCTACGGTGTTTTTCCGCTTGGTGATCAGATTGAACAGGCTTTCAAAGGCGATGCACGCAGCCACGCTGACCAGCGTAAGCATCAGGGAACGGAATCCGAAAAAGACCACCGCTCCGCCCAGCACGGGGAGCATGGAAATAATCACGTCCCGCATGATGGAAGGGGTAGTATCGCCGCAACGGTAGTGGGGCGACGGATTGACAAGATATTTCTCGCTCATTTTTTCGCTCCTTCCTTGGGGATCGACCGCTTCGCCATACGGATCGCCTGCACCAGATAAAGCTTGGAGGGGCAGGTATAGGAGCAGCAGCCGCATTCAATGCAGTCCATCACGTTCAGCTTGGCGCATTCGTCAAACCGCTCCACCACGGCGCATTCGTAAAGACGGGTGGGCTGAAGACGCATGGGGCAAACCGAAACGCAGCGCCCGCAACGGATGCAGGCGGAATCGTCCAGAATGGTCTCCTCTCCCCCGTTCTCGGCAAACGCCAGAAGAGCGGAGGTATTTTTGGTCACGGGGGTCTCCAGGGAATGCTGAGCCGTGCCCATCATGGGACCGCCGTTGATGATCTTATAGGGATCGGAGGAAAAGCCTCCGCAATAAGCAAACAGGTCCTGATAGGGGGTTCCGATGCGGACCAGCAGGTTTGCGGGATTTGCAACGGCAGAGCCGCTGACCGTAACAACACGCTTGATCAGGGGTTGTCCACGGAACACGGCACGGTAAAGAGACGCGCAGGTATCCACGTTGAAAACGGCGCATCCGATATCCATGGGAAGCTTTCCGGGAGGAACCTCTCTGCCCGTTACGGCACGGATCAGCTGCTTTTCACCGCCCTGCGGATATTTGGTGGGAAGCTCCTGAACCGAGATCCCCGAGCCGTCGCAGGTGGCACGCAGGGTCGCAATGGCGTCGGGCTTGTTATTCTCCACGCAGATGACCACGTCGTCCACTCCAAGGCAACGACGGATCAGCGCGGCGCCCATCATAATGAAACGGGGATATTCCACCATGGCACGGTGGTCCGCCGTAATATAAGGCTCGCATTCGCACCCGTTGACGATGACGGTCTTCACCCGACGGTCCAACGCGGTACGCAGCTTTGCGTGCAGGGGGAAGGCGGCGCCGCCCATTCCCACGATGCCCGCCTCACGGGCACGGTCAATAATTTCCTCGGGAGAAAGATCGTCGATCTCGCCCTCAAAGGGAGTCAACTCGACCTTGTCGTCCGTGCCATCGCCCTCCACAATGACCGACAACACCTTGGTCCCGTTGGGGTGCCAACGGGTTTCAATGGCTTTCACGATTCCGGTCAGAGACGAATGGATCGGCGCACACAGACCGCTTTCACAGTCACCGATCTTCTGTCCCTCCAGAACCCGATCGCCCACCTTGACCAAAGCCTGACAAGGGACACCGATATGCTGAGCCAGGGGTAAAACCACCCGTTCGGGCTTGGGCATATCGCTGACGATCACGCTGGCGGAGGTCCGTTCTTTCATATAATCGGGATGAATTCCGCCTCGAAAGGTAAATGCCATAATACCACCTCTTTTTCTCCCGCAAACGCGGGATTTGAACTGTATTCCTTTATTAGGAGTAGAATTCTATCTTCATTATAACAGATTTTTTTTACAATTAAAAGACCTTATATTGCTTGTTTGATTGTAATTCTTGCTGTTTCGTCGATTAGCGAGGGGCAATTTCCCTCCTAAGCTCCGCAAAGGACACGGAAATATCCTCTGCGAAGGATTCCCGAAATTGCTCCGCAGTCGGGACCTCGGCGCGCAGAATAAACACCACCCGATCGGCAAATTTCCGATCCAGGATGGGAATGGCGTGCTTCTCTGCGGCATAGGTGACAGAGCCCGTCTTGGAGTAAGGGAAGGTGACGGTAAACTCCACGAACTCCGCAGTCTCGGTGGTCTGCGCCGCCTCCAGAGCTCCAACAGCCGCCTTTGCGTAGGCACGGACCAGACCGCCCGCCCCCAGAAGGATCCCGCCGAAATAGCGGGTCACGACTACGGTCACGTCCTTGAAGTCGTTTTTCTGCACCGCATTCAGAACGGGAGCTCCCCCCGTGCCCGAGGGCTCTCCGTCATCGCTCATGCGAACCGTGCCGTCTCCCAGAACGTAGGCAAACACGTGATGGCGCGCTTCGGGATCCCCCGCACGGACCAGCGCGATAAATTCCTTCGCATCTGCCTCGGTGGGGGTATAGCAAGCCCGTCCGATGAATCGGGATTTCTTTTCGGTAAATTCGTATTCCGAATCTCCGCGCAGGGTACGGTAGCCCACGGAATCACTCCTTTTCTTCGTTTTCCCTCATTGTACCACATATTTAAGGAGTTTTCGGGCACAGATATGCAACTTTATTTTAACTTTCGGCAAACTTTCTTGCAATTATGCCTCGTTTGTGTTATAATAATGACAGAATTCTTTGAAACCATAGAGACGAGGTATTTCATGTTCCGACACATCGTACTGTACAAGCTGAAGGATCGCTCTGACGAAAGCAAACGGGCGTTGCAGGAAAAATTCCTGTCCATGCAGGGAAACGTTCCCCAGATCCGCATGATGGAGGTTGGGACCGACGGGCTGAATCTCGCCCGCTCCTACGACGTTTCGCTGAACATGACCTTTGACGATCCGGAGGGATTCCGCAGTTACAAGGAGCATCCCTTCCACAAGAGCGTTGCCGAATACGTGCACGCGGTCATCGAAGCCTCGGTCAGCTGTGATTTTGAGGTTGATGCATGAATCTTCAAGGGCTTCTGGGAAACGAACCCATCAAGGCAGTGCTGAATTCGCACCCCTTCCACGCCTATCTCATCGAGGGTCCCGAGGGAAGCGGAAAGCACACGCTGGCAGACCTGATCACCAATGCGCTGGTCTGCGAGGGAGACACGCCTCCCTGCGGCGTTTGCCGTCAGTGCTATAAGTTCCGTGAAAAATGCCATCCCGATATTTTTGACGTGCCCTCCGATATTTCCGCAGACGCCATGCGCGGAATTCTGGCGGAAATGGCGCTGGTGCCGAACGATGCCGCCCATCGCGTTTATCGCATCGAGGGTGCCGAACGGCTTCATCCCACGGTGCAGAACCTTCTGCTCAAGACACTGGAGGAGCCTCCGTCCTATGCGGTATTCCTGCTTCTTTGCAATGCAAAGGAGGGAGTTCTGCAGACCGTTCGCTCCCGTTGTCAGACCCTGACCATGTCCCCCCTGCGGGAGGATCTCATGGAAGACTATTTCCGCCGCACCTACGGAACGTACGGAGAAAAGGAGCAGGCGGCGGTGGCGCTTTCGGCAGGCTTTTTGGGAAGGGCTTTGACCCTCTACGAAAACGGAGGCGGCGAAACCGCAAAGGCATGCAGACAGTTGGAGGAAGCCCTCCTGAAGGGCGATACGGCGCAGGTTTTTCGAATTCTCTCCTTCGAAGAGCGAGGAGAGCTTGCGGCGTTTCACGGCGCATTTTCCCTCCATATGAAGCGACAGCTCCGCAACTGCGACAAGAGCCGTCTTCCCTTGTACGGAGAGATCGTCCGTCTATGGGACGGAGCGGGAGAAGCCCTGCAAACAAACGTTAACGTAAAATTTTGGAGCACGAATCTTGCCAGACTCTGTCTGAGCGCAAGAGAGCGTGCGTGAACACAGTTCAGAAAGGACGTTTCCAATGATTGAGATCATGGGAATCCGTTTCCGCTCCGCGGGAAAGATCTACTATTTCGCCCCCAACGGCGTGGTTGCCAAGGAGGGTCAGCAGGTGATCGTTCAGACCGTGCGGGGCATTGAGATCGGCACGGTGGTTTTGAGCAACCGAGAGATCGACGAATCGGAAAACTTCAAGGATCTGTCCCCCGTATTGCGGATCGCTACGGCGGAGGATCTGAAGCGCGATGCGGAGAACCGCGAAAAAGAGAAAAAAGCATTTGACATCTGCGAGGAAAAGATCAAAAAGCACGGCTTGGAGATGAAGCTGATCAACGTGGAATACACCTTCGATTGCACGAAGATCGTCTTCTGCTTCGTGGCGGAGGGTCGGGTTGACTTCCGTGAGCTGGTCAAGGATCTGGCGTCGGTCTTCAAGACCCGTATTGAGCTGCGTCAGATCGGCGTTCGGGATCAGACCAAATCCGTTGCGGGATTGGGGCTGTGCGGACGGAAGGTCTGTTGTGCATCGTTTTTGACCGACTTTGATCAGATCACGGTGAAAATGGCGAAGGATCAAGGACTCTCCTCCTCTCCCCAGAAGATCTCGGGTCCCTGCGGCAAGCTGATCTGTTGCCTTGCCTACGAGCAAAAGGCGTACGAGGCGGAATACAAGGAGCTTCCCCGCATGGGTGCTTACGTTAGAACGCCCGACGGTTGCGGAACGGTCTGCGAGGTCAGTGCACTGAAGGCGGGCGTACGGGTCCGTTTGGAGGATCGCCCCGACGAGGCTCCCGCATTTTACAAGAAGGAATACATCTGCGCCCCCAACGAGGAGCCCATTCCCATGCCCAAGCCCGAGCCGAAGATCGAGCCTCCCCTGCTGATCTCCGAGCCCGAGGCCGCGGAGCCCGAGCAGAAAAAGGACCAGCCGCGCAAGAACAACAAAAAGCGCCACCGTCCCAAGAAGCCTGCGGGGAATAAAGAGCCGAAGGAACCGAAGGAATAAATAATCGCATCGTAAAAAATCGCGTACGTCATTATGACGTACGCATTTTTTTTGCAAAAAACAAGGGACGGAAGATAGGTTCCGTCCCTTGATGATTTTCAGATTCAGCGATTGAGGATCAGCTTGGTCAGCTCTACGGGCTCCACGATGGTATCGCCCTTGTAGACACGCATGTTGCCCGAAGCGATCTCGTCAATGAGGACGACCTCACCGTTATTGTAGCCGAACTCAAATTTGATATCCCACAGATCCAGACCGATGGACTTCAGATCGTCGGCGACGATCTTGGTGATCTTCAGAGTCTGCTCCTTCATGCTTTCAAACATGGCGGGGGTCATAACGCCGAGAACCGCAAGGCCCTCTCCCGTAACCAGAGGATCGCCCTTGGCATCGTTCTTAAAGGTGCATTCCACGTAACCACCCTCAATGCGGGTGCCGTCGGCAATGTATTCTCCGTATCTGCGGATGAAGCTGCCCGTAGCGACCAGACGGCAGATGACCTCCAGACCGTTACCGCCCTGAGCCTTACCGAAGCATTCTGCGGGAAGGACCTCCATGGTGGCGTTTTCAACGTCAGCGGAGATATAATGCGTCTTGATTCCTGCCTTTTTGAGCAGTTCAAAATAGTGAACGGAGGTTTCCAGGTTTGCCTTACCGATACCTTCGATGGTCAGACCGACGCTGTTTTCACCGGGATCAAACACGCCGTCTTTTCCGGTGCAATCATCCTTGAACTTCAGAAGAACGTTTCCGTTTTCAAGTTCGTACACGTCTTTGGTTTTACCTTCATAGAGCTTTTTCATATACAGCACTCCTTCTTTGATATGGAACATGGTTTGTTCGGACACTATATTCTATCACAAAATTTTCAATTTGTATAGGGGTTTTCAAAAAATGTAATTCTCTCGTGAAAATTTTGTAATTTTTTCGGAGTTTTTCCCCGCGCAATCAGCCCTCTTCTTCCAAAAAATCGGAACCGTTCGGGGCAGATCGGGATATGATGGAAGGGACGTACTCTTAATTTCCGAAATTTGGGATGATTAAAATCTGCGGATTCGGAGGAAAATAATACTGTTCCAAAGAAAGAAGATTACATGAAAGCACAGGAGGACAAAGGAATGTCGCTGATTCGTCGCGGAGATATTTATTATGCGGATCTGAGCCCCGTGGTCGGGTCGGAGCAGGGCGGAATCCGTCCCGTTCTGATCATACAGAACGACGTGGGGAACCGCCACAGTCCCACGGTCATTGCCGCAGCTATCACAAGCAAGATCAACAAAAATCACCTGCCGACCCACATTGAGGTGGATGCGCGAAATTACGGACTTGCGCGGGACTCTATTATTTTATTGGAACAGATCCGAACGTTGGACAAACGTCGACTGAAGGAACGGATGGGACATCTGGATCGGGAAGCAATGGATCGAGTCGATCGGGCGATCTCCATCAGCTTTGGCTTGGAGACCTCTCCCCTGTCCAATACGGAACGGGAAGCATAAAAAGCGTGGCACCTTCCATGGAAGGTGCCACGCATTGGTTTCGGCTGTGTTTTCGGATCAGCAGCAGGTGTCGTGATTGCATCCGCAACCGTTGTTGTTGCCGTTGTAAATGGCGAAGATGATCACCGCAGCGATCAGGACGATCCAGAAGTAGTAGTTACCGTTCATCGTATATGCCTCCTTGCAGTTACGGAAGTGATCCTTCCGTTCATTGATATCTTATGCCGGAAGCAAAAAAGGTGTGAAACTCAATCGGAGGTTCGGATCAGAGCAAAGCGCCCCTTCCGCGCGGAAAGGATCGCAGGCTCGGAGACAATCTCGTTGCTGACCGCCAACGGGAAATCGTAAGAGAGCGTGGCGTTGGCAAGCGGATATTTGAAGCCCTCCAGCGTGACTCCCTCTACGGTCTCGGACAGAGCAAGCAGGGAGCAGTATTTATGCGTATCGGAGCAAAGGGCTCTCTCAACGGGAGCCTGCAGGACCTCCACGGTCTGCCATCCGTCGGACATGACTGCGCGTCCGCCGTGGGAGACGATGAAGCTCAACGTCTGAACGGCACCCAAGGTATGGTCCAATCGACCGCCGATTCCCCCTGCGATCAGAAACTCCCGACACCCTCGCTCCAGCCCAAGGCGGGCGGCGTACATGGTATCGGTATCGTCCTTTTCGGCGGGGAGACGGTGAATTTCGGTCTCGGGAGGCAGGGAACCTTCATACGAATCAAAATCACCCAAGACGATGGAGGGAACAACGCCGCAACGGCGGGCGTACTCCACCCCGGAGTCGGCGCAGACGATCACATCGTCGGGGCGCAGGCTCTCGGGAGGACGGTCCGAGGGGGACCAGCAAAAGATAACCCATCTCATTTTTCGGTTTCCCACGGACGCAAGGGTCCGATCTCCTCATACATTCTCAGATAATTCTCATAACGGGAGCGAGGAATCTTTCCCTCCTCCACGGCACGGCGCACGGCACAATCCTTTTCCCTTCCGTGGGCGCAATCACGGAAGAAGCATTCGGTCAGATAAGGCTCGAACTCGGGGAAATATCCTGCCAAAAGGGAGCGGTCGATCAACCCGCAGGGACCGAACTCCAGCTCGGAGAACCCCGGCGTATCCGCCAGAAATCCGTCTCCGAAGGGGAACAGCTCCACGGCGCGGGTGGTGTGCTTTCCCCGCTGAAGCTTGCGACTGATCTCTCCCGTTTCCCGCACCAGATCGGGAGCGATGGCGTTGAGAAGGGTGGATTTTCCTACCCCCGAAAGCCCCGCAAAAGCGGTAATTTTTCCCATCAAATAGGAACGAAGCTCTTCCACACCCTCCCCCGTACGGGCACAGACCGGAAAGCAGGAATACCCAAGAGAGGAATAAACAGACGAAACGTTCAGAGGATCGTCGAGATCGCTCTTATTGAACACGAGAAAGGGCTTGACGCCGCAATGCTCGGAAATAACGGCAAGCTTATCCACCGTATACAAGTTTGGCAAGGGGTCGGAGCGGGCAATGACGATTCCGAGCCGATCCAGATTCGCCACGGGAGGACGGGGCAACACGTTACGGCGGGGTAAGATTTCCTCAATCGCACCGTTTTCGAACTCCACCCGATCGCCTACGTACAGAATATTGCGATTCCGTTTCAGACCGCCTCTGCCGCGACAATCAAAGGTCTCCCCTTGGGACAGGACAGTATACAATCCTCCCAAGCCTCGAATGACGATTCCTTCCATAGATTACCCCTGAATGCCCATGCTGATGGTGAGAATAATGGTCTCCTCCAAGCCCACGGTTGTATCGGCGGGGATCGACTGGGCGATCACCTTGCCCTTTTCCACGGTGGCACTGTATGCCTCGGTCACGGAAACCAAGGTGAGATTCTTTTTATACAGCGTAGTAATAGCGTTTTCTTTGGTCATACCAATCACGTTGGGCATAACCGTCTGCGTTGCGGCGGCGTGAACGCCGATGGTAAAGGTGATCTGAGAGCCCTCCTTGACCTCGGTGCCCGCAACAGGGCTGCAGCTGAGAACGACCCCCGTTTTCTGCGTCTGGCTGACGACCTTCGTTTTGATCACGTAGGTCAGTCCGCTGGACTTCAAGGTCGAGATCGCCTTAGCCTCGGAGCTTCCGATCAGCTCGGGAACGGCAACCATACGGCTGCCCTTGCTGACCGTAACCGTAACCGTGGTGCCTGCGGCAACCGACGTTCCCGCGGCGGGGACCTGCTCCAGAATAACGCCCGTTTCCACGGAGCTGTCGTATGCGTACTGAACGTCAAACTTAAAATTACCCGACAGAGAGTAGTCCACCTCCACGTCCTCGTAAACCCGTCCCACGTATGAGGGGACGTCCACGAACTCCTGATAGCGGTTGGAGACGATCGACGCCATGAGGGCGATGCCGGGAATGATCACGAGGATCGCCACGAGAAGCCCGCACAGAACCGACAGCGCATTATTGCGGATGTGGCGGTAAGAGATCTCGTTTTCGGGAAAGTAGCTGCGGATATACCCCGCCAAGCCCCGTCTGCGGGGACGCTTGCGGGCAGGAAGCTTATATTCCTTGGGATAGGGGAAGATGGTGGCGGGATCCTCGTCCAGACGGATCAGATCGCGAAGCATATCCTCCGCCTTCTGATAGCGCTCGGAGGGATTTTTCGCCAAGGCACGGAAAATGACCTGCTGAAATCCCATAGGAAGCTCGGGATCCAGACTGCAGGGAGGATAGGGTGGCTTTTCCACCTGCATGCGAGCCACGTCGGTGGGCGATTCGGAATCGAAGGGCAGGGCTCCCGTGAGCATATTATACATCATAATTCCCACGGAATAAAGATCCGACCGCTCGTCGGTCACGTCGCCTCTTGCCTGCTCGGGGCTGATGTAATGCACCGAGCCGATGGCTTCGTCGGAGGGGGAATCCTCTTCAAAGGTGGGAACGGAGGCGATGCCGAAGTCGGTGATCTTCACCGTGGCATCGGAGAAAAGAAGGATATTCTGAGGCTTGATATCGTGATGGACCACGCCCCGCTCGTGGGCGTGCGCCAGCGCACTCAAAATCTGACGGAGATAGTGGATCGACTCGGAAATCGACAGGGCACCCTTCTGATCCATACGGTCCTTCAGGGTAACGCCGTCCACGTATTCCATGACGATATACTGAATCTTGCCCTCGAAATTCACGTCGTAAACGTTGACGATGTTGGGGTGGGACAAGAGGGCAATGGCGCGGGATTCGTTAAAAAAGCGGCGAAGGCTTTCGCTGTCAGCCACACGGTCGGCGCGCAGGACCTTCAGAGAGACCTCCCGATCGTCCTTCAGGTCCTTGGCACGGAACACAACGGACATGCCGCCGATGCCCAAGGGAGAAATGATCTGATAACGATTGCTGACAATACTTCCGATCAACTGTCTCATTGCTTCTTCGCCTCCTTCGTTTCTTCCGCAAGAATTCCTACCGTAACGTTATCGGGGCATCCGTTTTCCAATGCCCGTGCCACCAGAACGCCCGCCAGATCCTCGGGGGCGGTGGCACGCAGGATCTCCTGCAGCCGATCATCCTTTACGGAAACGGTCAGTCCGTCGGTGCAGAGCAGATACACGTCTCCCGGACGAAGATCGGACATAAGTATTTCGGGCTCGGAATCATCCGCATACCCCAAAGAACGGGTGATCACGTTGCGGTGGGGGTGATTCTCCCCCTCCTCGGGAGAGATCTCGCCCTGATCGATGAGCCCCTGCACCAGGGAATGGTCCTTGGTCAGACGGCGAAGGGTTCCGTCTCGGAACAGATAAGCACGGCTATCGCCTACGTGAGCGATGCAAAGCTTTTTCCCGCATCTGACGGCAAGCACCACCGTGGAGCCCATGCCCGAATATTCGCTGTGCTTTGCGGCATCCGCGATCAGAGCACTGATACGGGCAATGATCCCGCTGAGGATGCTTTTCAGATCCTTCAGATGAAGATCGGGAGTTATGCGGTAGCTGAGCTCCTCGTGAAACGCGCGCACGGCGATCTCGGCGGCAAGGTTTCCGCCCCGATGCCCGCCCATACCGTCGCACAGAACCAAAAATTCCGCAAGATCCCGTGCCGCAGAACAGCAAAAAGCATCCTGATTCGAACTTCTCTTGCAGCCCACGTCGGTCATGGCATACATTTTCATGATAAGGTCCCTTCCTTTCACAGGAGAAAATGGAAACGAGATACGGTCATTGCTTCCCGTGCTCCCGCTCGAAGCGGGCACGCAGCTGACCGCAGGAGGCATCAATGTCCTTGCCTAACTTTCGGCGGCAGGTGACGTTGATCCCCCGTTGGGTAAGAATGGCAGAAAAGGCGCGGATCCGTTCGGGGGTGGAGGGGGAAAATTCCCGTTCCTCCACGTGGTTCATGGGAATGAGGTTCACGTGCGCCAGCTTTTTCTGTAAACGCCGCGCCAACAGCTCCGCATGATGAGGAGTATCGTTGACGCCGTTGATCATAATGTATTCGTAAGAAATTCTGCGCCCCGTCGCCGCAGTATAGCGGTCACAGGCGGCAAGAAGCTCTTCCACGGGATATGTACGGTTGACCGGCATCAGTCGGTCACGGGTCTCGTTATCGGGGGCATGCAGAGACACGGACAGGGTGATCTGCAGCTTTTCCGCCGCCAGCTGATCCATGCGGGGAACCAACCCGCAGGTAGAGACCGAAATATGCCGCTGGCTCATGCCGAAGCCCTTGGGCGAGGTGAGGTTCCGAAGGAAGGTCACCAGCGCGTCGTAATTGTCCAGAGGCTCACCCACCCCCATGACCACCACGTGGGACACGGGGTCTGTACGGTTGATAAACGCAATCTGGGCGAACATTTCCCCTGCGGTCAGGTTTCGGACCTTTCCCTTCAGGGTGGAGGCACAGAAGCGGCATCCCATATTACAGCCCACCTGAGAGGAAATGCACACCGAATTGCCGTGCTCGTAGCGCATGAGGACCGTTTCGATGTGGTTTCCGTCGGAGAGGCGGAAGAGATATTTTTTCGTTCCGTCCAAAGAAACGCTGCAGGTCTCCTCGGTCACGGAGGAAAGGACAAATGCCTCCGACAGGCGAAGGCGAAGGTCCTTGGACAGGTCGGACATCTCGTTGAAATCGGTGACTCCGCGGGCGATCCAACGATAGATCTGCCCTGCGCGGAAGGAGGGAAGCCCGAACTGACGAAGAGCCTCGGACAGCTCCTCAAAGGTCAAAGAGGTAAGATCAATCAATTCCACGTCAGCGTCTGCTCCGATTTCCGAAAAGAATGAGAATATAACGCATCATCTGCCACAGAGAGGTGAGAAGCGCCACCACGTAGGTCATCGCCGCGGCGCGCAACACCTTTTTCGCGCCCACCATTTCGTCGGAATCCAGATAGCCGTTTTCCAGAACGGCAACGGCACGGCGGGAGGCATTGAACTCCACGGGAAGGGTGACCAGCTGGAACAGAACCGTAACGCCGAACAGGAGAATTCCCGCAAGGGCTACCATATCGCTGAGCAAAAAGCCCACGAAGATCAGGATCCAGGAAAACTTGGAGGCGAAATTCGCCACGGGAAGCAACGAGCCTCGGAAGCGGATGGGACCGTAGCCCACGCTGTACTGCACCGCGTGTCCCGCCTCGTGGGCGGCAATGCCCAAGGCGGCAATGGAGGTGGAGTTATAAACTCCGTCGGACAGACCGATATATTTCTGCTGCGGGTGATAATGGTCGGTCATGGTGCCCGAAACGTGGGTCACGGACACGTCGTGGATCCCGTTGGCGCGCAGGATCAGCTCGGCGACCTGTGCGGCGGTAAAGCCCCGACGGGAGGCAACCTTGGAATATTTGGCGTAATTGGCGTTGACCGCCCAAGACGCCAGAGCGGAAAGAAGGATAATGGGGAGCATCCAAAGGATGTATCCGCCGTATCCCGAATAATAAGCGTACGGAGGCATAACGAAAACTCCTTCCGAGAGGGCAACAGGGTTAATTATTCGAAGCAATCGGAGCGGTTGCCTGCGGCAAAGCTTTCACCGGGCATGGCTTTTTTTCCCTCGGGCTGGACGGTCTTCAAACGGACTCCGCCGTCCGCAACCCGAACCACCAGACGCTTGCGGTCCACGATGGTTCCCACGGGAACGTCCCAATCCCCCGCCACGGGCTCGGCTTCCAGAATCTTGATATTCTTTCCGCCGCAGAAGGCGAAGGCACAGGGCTCGGGGGCAAGCCCGCGCACGCGGTTGCAGAGGTTCACGGCAGTATCGCCGAAATCCAGCTTGCGGGTCTCCTTGGTGATCATGGAGGCGTAGCAGGTCTCCCCCTCCTGCTTGGTGCGGGGAGCGGTCCCTGCTTCGATCTGATCGAGGGTTTGGATCAGAAGCTCACCGCCCAGAACCGCAAGGCGGTCGTGGAGAGTTCCGAAGGTATCATCGGGGGCAATGGGGGACGAGGCTTTCAGGATCATATCGCCCGTATCCACACCGTCGTCCATATACATGGTGGTAACACCGCTTTCGGTCTGCCCGTCAATGATGGCGTGATTGATGGGCGCAGCCCCGCGATACAGAGGCAAAAGCGATCCGTGCACGTTGACGCAGCCCATTTTGGGATATTCCAGAACGTAGGGAGGAAGGATCTTCCCGTACGCCACCACCACGATCAGATCGGGGGCAAGCTCATCGAGAAGAGGCAACAGGGCTCCGTCCTTCAGTGTTTCCGGAGTCTCCACCCGATATCCCTTGGACAGGGCATATTCCTTCACGGGGGTGGATGCCAATTTATACCCGCGTCCCTTGGGACGGTCGGGCTGAGTGATCACCGCACAGACGTCACGCCCCGCACGGTTCAGAGCGTCCAGACTCTCCACGGCGAAGGGAGAGGTTCCCATAAACAAAATCTTCATATCGTTCCTCAATCGTCGTAATGAACGTACTCGGTCACCCGTTCACGGAAGAGATGTCCGTCCAGATGATCCAGCTCGTGGCAGAAGCAGACGGCGGTAATGCCGGTGCGGGTATAGGTGACCTCCTCGCCCTTCTCGTTGAGAGCACGGACGGTGACCTTGGCGGGACGAACCGTCTTGCCCCAGATGCCGGGAACCGACAGACAGCCCTCGGTGGGGGTCTGCGTGCCCTCGGCGGCAACGATCTCGGGATTGATCAGAACCAGAACGGTCTCGTCGTCATCGTCGAGCACCAGAACCAGGCGCTTGAGCACTCCCACCTGAGGAGCGGCAAGCCCCACGCCGTTGGATTTGGCGAGGGTCTGCTTCATGTCCTCAATGAGGGTCTGAAGACGGGCGTCGAAAACGGTAACGGGGCGGCAGACCTTGGTCAGGATCTCGTCCCCTTCTTTGACAATGTTTCGGATAGCCATAAAAACAAGTCCTTTCAGAACGTAATTACAAAATATTGACGGGGTTCATATCCGCAGAAACGCTGACGGCGCGATTACGGGGATCCTTGCGGAAGGAATCCAACAGGGAGGTGATCAGATCTCTCTGCTCCCGTCCGTCGCGGCATTTCATCAGAATGCGGACCCGCGTTTTCCCTCCCACCAAAGGAACCCCCGTCACCTTGGGCAAAATCAGCCGCACGGGAAGGTTGGGGTGCGCCTCGGCGGCGTCTCGGATGGCACGGGAAAAGTCCTCGGCGGCACGGAACGCCTCCTCCTCGCTTGGAGCAAGGAAACAAAACTGACACAGATCGCAGTAGGGAGGATAGAGGAGGGATTGGCGCAACGCCATCTCCTCCCGATAAAAGCTTTCGTAATCCTGCGCAAAGGCGTAGGACAAAACGTAATGGGAGGGGGAGTAAGTCTGAACCACGGCGCGCCCCGTTTTTTCCGCCCGCCCCGCACGCCCGACCACCTGGGTGAGCAGGGAGAAGGTTTTTTCAAAGGCGCGAAAATCGGAGGAATACAGAGACATATCCGCATTCAGAACGCCCACCAGGGTCACGTTGGGGAAATCCAGCCCCTTGGTGATCATCTGGGTTCCCAGAAGCACGTCGTATTTCCCGTCGCGGAAATCATTCAGGATCCCCTCGCGGGTGTACTTCCCACCCACGGTATCCGCATCCATGCGGCAAACGCGGATCTTGGGAAACAGACGGTGCAGCTCTTCTTCCGCCTTCTGCGTACCAACACCGCTGTAGATCAGGCGCTTTTCGCCGCAGGTGGGGCATTTGGAAACGTAGCCCGTGCTGTAGCCGCAATAATTGCAGACAACGCGGTTGTTGTACGAATGGTAGGTCATGGCAATGCCGCAATGGGGGCATTTGATGACGGCGGAGCAATCGGCGCAGGTAATGTGGGAATGGTATCCCCGACGGTTCATGAACAGGATCGCCTGCTCTCCCCGCTGCAGATTTTGCTCCAGCTCTTCGCCCAGGATCCGCCCGATGCAGGAACGGGTTCCCGACATCATATCCCGACGCAGGTCGGAGATCAGAACCTTGGGCAGAGGCTTGCCGTTAAAGCGCTCGGTGAGGGTCTCAAAGCCGATGATCCCCTTTTGCGCCCGATAATAGCTTTCAAAGGACGGGGTCGCCGACGCCAAAAGAAGCAAGCCCTTTCCCCGTGCGGCACGGAAGGCGGCAACCTCACGGGCGTGATAACGGGGAGAATGCTCGGACTTATAGGTGTGCTCCTGCTCCTCGTCGATGATAAACAGGGACGAGGGCGCCACGGGGGCAAAGACGGCGGAGCGGGTCCCGATGACCACTCGAGCCTCCCCCGATCGGATGCGACGCCATTCGTCGTACCGCTCGCCCAGAGACAGCCCGCTGTGCAGGACCGCAAGGGACGAGGAATAATGGGTATACAGACGATCGACGATCTGCAGGGTGAGGGAAATTTCGGGGATCATGAGGACCGCCTGCTTTCCCTGCTTCAGAGCGGCGTCGATGAGGGAGATAAAAACGTGGGTCTTTCCGCTTCCCGTGATTCCGTAAAGCAGATGGGTCCTGCCGCTGTTCAGATCGGAGATCAGAGCCTGCGATGCGGCGGTCTGTTCTTCGTTGAGATGCACGGCGGGGGGCGTTTCGGGAACGGGACGGTCCTTGAGGGGATTTCGCATGACCTCGATCTTTTCCACCGAGACCAAGCCCTTTTTCGCCAGAGTCTTGACCACGGAATCGGAAACGCCGGTCACGTAGAGCAATTCCTTCAGGGTCATTTCCCCTTCTTCCAGAAGATAACCCAGAACGTCACAATGCTTGCGGTTATCGGGGTGCGCCTCCATGTAAAGCGAGGCGGCGCTTTCGTCGGTGAGGACCACGGAATGAACCGATTTCGCCCCACCCCCCAGGGCGCCCGAGGGCAAAAGACAGCGGGCGGCTTCGAAGTAGGTGCAGAAATAACGGTCGCGCAGATAGCGAACGATGGCAAGAGATTCCTCGGAGAGATAGCACTCTCCCACCGAATGAACGGTCTTCAGCTTCGATTCGGGAACGGCGTCGTCGGGAGATCCCAAAATCACGCCGCGCACGGGCTTGTCGGATCGACCGAAGGGTACGGTAACCACGCACCCCACGGATGCGGAAGCACCCTCGGGGAGCAGATATGCGTAAAGCTTATCCGCAGAGCGGGGAACCCCCTCCACGGCAACGCCCACAGACCGATTCATAGCCAAGGTTCTCTCTTTCCGAAAATGTTACGCGTCGGCGTTGGATTCGTCGGGCTCGGTATAAGAAGCCTTTCCGTCGGCAAACGCATTGACGGCGATCTTGATCGCCTTTTCGGGGAGGCGCTCCTTATTGTTGTTGGCGCGCTCGGCAATGGTGCGAGCCTCCTTCGCCACGGCGATGACCAGAGAATAACGGCACTGGCCCTGCTCCTTGATAAGAGTGCTGACTGCGGGGTAGATCATTATAAAAACTTCCTTTCGTGATTTGCAAAAATTATATTTCGTCGGTTTCGACCCGATAGATGCGGTTGAGCTCTTCCTCCGCCTCGGTCAGGTCTCCGTTGATAACAACGTAACGGTATTCGTCTCTGCGCTTCATTTCTTCCTCTGCCTGTGCAAGACGGCGCAGACATTTTTCCTCGTCCTCGCTTTGTCTGCCGCGCAGGCGCTGACCGAGGATCTCCAGAGACGGGGGCGAAATGAAGACGGTGACGGCGTCGGGATACTGGGCAAAGGCGTCCCGCATCCCTTCGGTCTCGATCTCAAGAATGACGCTTCTCCCCTGCGCCAGAGCGTCTTCTACGGGCTTGCGGGGGGTACCGTAGATGTTGCCGCAATAGCGCTTATATTCGATGAATGCATTCTGGGAGATCATTTCCTCAAACTTGTCGTGGGTGAGAAAATAGTAATGAACTCCGTCCTGCTCCAGCCCTTCGCGGGGAGCGCGGGTGGTGGCGGAAATGGAATAAAACACGTCGGGGTGCCGCTCGCGGAGGTTGGCAAGAAGGGTTCCCTTCCCGCTTCCCGAGGGGCCCGAGATGATAAACAAACGGGGTCTGCTCATTCGTCTTCCTCCTCCAGATTGTCGATGGCGTCCCCTGCTCCGGGAACGCGGTTGACGATGGTTTCATGCTGCAGAGCGCTGAGGATCACGTGACCGCTGTCGGTAATGACCACGGCACGGGTACGGCGCCCGTAGGTGGCGTCCACCAGCATGCCCTTATCGCGGGCGTCCTGGATCAGACGCTTGATGGGAGACGATTCGGGGGAAATGATGGCAACGATGCGATTGGTGGCGACCACGTTCCCGAATCCGATGCTGATCAGCTGCATAATGCCCTCCCTTACTCGATATTCTGGATCTGCTCGCGGATCTTTTCGATGAGCGATTTCATTTCAATGGCGGTGCGGGTGATCTCCAGATCGCCGATCTTGGAGGTCATGGTATTCACCTCGCGGTTCAGCTCCTGAACGATGAAATCCATCTTCTTTCCGTCGGACACACCCTTCTCCAGCATGTGACGAAGGGAGGCGGTATGGGAGCGAAGACGAACCAGCTCCTCGTCCACGGCGGTCTTGTCCGCCATGATGCCGATCTCGGTAAGAAGACGCCCCTCCTCCACGGTGCGCTCGCCCAAAAGCTCCTCGATGCGGGTTCTCAGGCGGGTCTCGTAGGCTTCCATCAGAGCGGGAAGCGCCGCCTCCACCGTATCCGCGTAGGCGTTCAGCTCACCGCATTTGGCGATGATATCGTCCGCAAGACGCTTTCCCTCCTCCTCGCGCTGGGCAAGAAACGCCGCCAGCGCCTGACGGAGCACGGGAAGAACGTCGTTCCAGACCTGCGTCAGATCCTCTTCGGTTCCCTCGGTGGTAACCACGGAGGGGAAGCGAAGGATCGTAGAGGCGGTCAGATCGTCCCGCAGATCGTTTTCCTTCAGAACGGCACGGATCTCGGAAAGGTAACGGGACAACAGCTCCCGATTGACCGTAACGTTGGTGTCGTCCCCTTCCCGACGCACCACGGTCAGGTTCAGATCCACCTTTCCGCGGACGATGGATTTTCGGAGCTCGGCACGGATGGGATCCTCCAAGGACAGATAGGCACGGGGAACGCGGGCGTTCAGCTCAAAATAACGGTGATTGACCGCCTTGATCTCCACGGTAACGTCCCGTGCTTCGCAGGCACACTGTGCCCTTCCGTATCCTGTCATACTGCGTATCATATGGCATACCTCAAGTTTGATATAATATTATTTATATATTATATCCCATGCGCGCGGTTTGTCAATACCTTTTTTCAAAATAGTTACAAAGAATTCGCATTTTTGCAACAAAAACGGGATCTCCGAGGGCTTTGGAGATCCCGTTGCGAAAAATCAGAGGGAGCGCGTTAGATATTCCAAGACCTGCGGAGTGTAGGCTCGGAAGGCGGCGGGCAGGGCGTAGGTCCCCGACAATTCCTCCGCCGTGACCCATACGTAGCCCTCGGGGAGGGCATCGGAGGCGGCGTCAGCGAGGACCGAGGTCATGTGCCATTCCACGTGAGAGAAGACGTGCTTCGCCGCGCCGAAGGTCTCGGAGAGAATGGTTACGCCGTCGGGAAGGACAAACGCCTCGGAGGGATCGTTGGGATACTCCCAAAGCCCCGACAGAAGTCCCTTCTTCGGTCGTCTTCGGATTGCAACTTTTCCACAACGAAATAAAAACAAGACCGTCCGTTGCTCAATGCGGCGGGGCTTGGGCGGCGTTTTCACGGGCAGATCCTCAATCAATCCGTCTCTGAGGGCAACGCAAAGATCCCTTGCGGGGCAGGAATCGCACAACGGCGCCCCGTTGGGAAGGCAAACCGTGGCACCAAGCTCCATGAGAGCCTGGGTATACGCCGAGGTCCGACCTGCGGGCATGGCGCCGCGCAACAGATCACGGCACCGCTTGCGGGTATCGTCCGCCATAATGTCGGATGGGTCTCCCGTAACACGGGAAACAACACGAAGCACATTTCCGTCCACGGCGGGCTCGGGCTTGCCGAAGGCAATGGACAGGATGGCTCCCGCCGTATAATCCCCGATGCCCGGAAGGGCGCGCACCGAGGCGTAATCGGAGGGAAACTCTCCGCCGTGCTCGGCGACGATCTTCTCCGCCGCCTTTTTCAGATTCCGCACGCGGCTGTAGTACCCCAGCCCCTCCCACAGCTTCAGAAGCCGCTCCTCGGGGCAAGCCGCAAGATCCTGCAGGGTTGGAAGCTCCGACAGGAAGCGATGATAATAAGGTATGGCGGCAACCACGCGGGTCTGCTGGAGCATGATCTCGGAGATCCAGACATGATAGGGCGTGGGATCGTCTCTCCAGGGAAGCACACGGGCGTTGGCGTTGTACCAGCGAAGCAAAGGCTCGGTTAATTGATTCCAATGACTCACAAAAATCCTCCGTGACCGCATAAAAAGCCCATGCGGACATATACTGATAGGGTGATATGAGGAAAGTATATCATATTTTCCAAAAAATTTCAAGAGTTTTTCGTAATTTACCATTGACAAAATTTGAATTCCGTGGTAAAATATAACTGTAAAAGGGAGTAGCTTGGAAGGAACCGCCCTTCCGCCTTGAATCGTCACAACGGACGCAGGTCCCGGTTCGATGGCACACCGACTCGGTAGCAAGCAAGACTTTTGCGGTAGTTCATACTGCAAAGGTCTTTTTTTGTACGTAAAAAAATTTCACACATAAGAAAGAAAGGTAAAAGGTAAGAAACAATGAAGCATTATTTCGAAACCGAAGCAGCGGTTCTGAAGGAACTGGATTCCAACCCTCAGGGATTGACCTCCCAACGGGCAGCGGAGTTCGGTGCCGGTAAGAACAAGCTTGCCGAGGGCAAAAAGATCTCCATGCTCCGCAGATTTCTCAATCAGCTGTCCGACCCCATGATCATCATTCTTCTGGTGGCGGCGGCAATTTCGGGCGTTACGGCGTACTTCGCAAACGAATCCTTCGCCGACGTCTTCATCATTCTGTTCGTAGTCGTTCTCAACGCCGTTCTGGGCGTGGTGCAGGAGAGCAAGGCGGAAAAGGCGCTGGAAGCGCTGAAGGAAATGACCGCCGCAACCTCCAAGGTTCTGCGTGACGGCGAAATGATCCACGCCAAGAGTGAGGATCTGGTTCCGGGCGACGTGATCCTGCTGGAGGCAGGCGACGCCGTTCCCGCTGACGTACGTGTGCTGGAGTCCGCATCCATGAAGGTGGAGGAAGCCGCATTGACGGGCGAATCCAACGCCATCACCAAGATCTCCGAGGCTCTTCCCGACAACGGCAAGGATTGTCCTCTGGGCGACCGCAAGAACATGGCTTACATGGGAAGCACCGTGGTTTACGGCCGCGGTAAGGCTGTGGTCACCGCCATCGGTATGGATACCGAAATGGGTAAGATCGCCTCTGCCCTGTCTCAAACCGAGGACTCCCAGACTCCCCTGCAGAAGAAGCTTTCCCAGCTGAGCAAGATCCTCACCTGGCTGGTGCTGGGCATCTGCGTCTTCATCTTTGCATTCACCATGCTGAAGGACGGGGACTTTACCCTTGCTCACCTGATCGACACCTTTATGATCGCCGTTTCTCTGGCGGTTGCCGCCATTCCCGAGGGCTTGGCGACGGTGGTTACCATCGTTCTTTCCATCGGCGTGACCAAAATGTCCAAGAGAAACGCCGTGATCCGCAAGCTGACCGCCGTAGAAACTCTGGGCTGTACTCAGGTCATTTGCTCCGACAAGACCGGAACTCTGACCCAGAACAAGATGACCGTGGTGGATCACTACGGCGACAACGAGACTCTTCTGGCAGAGGGCATGGCTCTCTGCTCCGACGCGGAATGGACCGAGCACGGCACCGAGGGCGAGCCCACGGAATGTGCGCTGGTCAACTACGCGGCAAGCCTGAACATGAAAAAGCCCGCTCTCAAGGCGGAATCTCCCCGCATCGGCGAGGCTCCCTTCGACTCCTCCCGTAAGATGATGTCCACCGTTCACACCACCAAGGGCGGCATCGTTCAGTACACCAAGGGCGCTCCCGATATTATCCTTTCCCTCTGCACCTCCGTTCTGAAGGACGGCGCTCGCGTGCCCATGACCGAGGATCTGAAGAACGAGATCCTTGCGGCGCAGAAGAATATGTCCGACCGTGCCCTGCGCGTGCTGGCGCTGGCGGTCCGTCCCTATAAGGAAGCCCCCGCATCCTTTGAGCCCGCCGATCTGGAGCAGGATCTGACCTTCGTAGGTCTTACCGGCATGATCGACCCGGTCCGTCCCGAGGTAAAGGCTGCCATTGAAAAGTGCAAGAGCGCAGGCATCCGTCCCGTTATGATCACGGGCGACCACATCGACACCGCCGTTGCCATCGCCAAGGAGCTGGAGATCATCACCGACGCATCTCAGGCGATCACAGGCGCACAGCTGGACGAAATCCCCGAAGAGGAATTCGAAGCCGCCGTGGAAAAATATTCGGTCTACGCCCGCGTACAGCCCGAGCATAAGGTCCGCATCGTAAAGGCATGGAAGGCGAAGGGCAAGGTTACCGCCATGACCGGTGACGGCGTTAACGACGCACCCTCCATCAAGAGCGCCGATATCGGCGTGGGCATGGGCATCACGGGAACCGACGTTACCAAGAACGTTGCCGACATGATCCTTGCCGACGATAACTTCTCCACCATCGTCACCGCCGTGGAGGAGGGCCGTAAGATCTACGACAACATCCGCAAAGTGATCCAGTTCCTGTTGGCATCCAACCTGAGCGAGGTCATTTCCATCTTCACCGCAACCCTTCTGGGCTTCACCATCCTGCACCCCGTTCACATTCTCTGGATCAATCTGATCACCGATACCTTCCCCGCTCTGGCGCTGGGCATGGAAAAGAGCGAGCCCGATATCATGCAGCGCAAGCCCAGAAACTCCAACGAGGGCATCTTCTCGGGCGGTCTGGGCGTGGACGTCTGCTATCAGGGTATTCTGGTTTCGATCCTCACGCTGGCTTCCTATTTTATCGGTCACTTCATCGAATCGGGTCGCTGGGAAATCGCCGAATCTCCCGACGGCATCACCATGGCGTTTTTGACCATGTCCATGGCGGAGATCTTCCATTCCTTCAACCTGAGATCTCAGCGCAAGTCCCTCTTCGCTCTGAAGAAGCAGAACGGCTTTTTGATCGGCGCAATGGTGGCTTCTCTGGTTCTCACCACCGCAGTGATCTATATTCCCGTCCTTGCCTCCCTCTTTGAGTTCACCGCCGTTTCTCTGGTGGAATATCTGACCGCAATGGCGCTTGCAATTCTGGTCATTCCCGCCGTGGAGCTGGTAAAATTCATTCAGAGAAAGATGGGAAAATAAATCGCTATTGACAATTTGCGAAAAATGTGATATACTGTCGTATCGACGAATATCACGCAAAGGACGTCTACTCTATGAATCATCCCAAACTTCGCCCCTTTCTCCGTTGGGCAATCTGCATCGGCAGCTATTGGATCACGGCGCTGGTTTATCCCTATAATTTTTATTATGGGGACCATTCCCTTCCGTACATGGGAATCACGGAAATTCTCGTATTTTTCGCCCTCATGGCGGTGCTGGGAACGGTGTTGCACGGATTGCTGCTCCTGCTGGAGTGGATCGGGAAGCACATCGGTCTTTACAAGAACCTGATCTTCTATTTTCTGTACCACTTCGCCATCTGCTCCCTGTTCTCGCTGGGCGTGGATCAGCTGGTGCCCTTCGTTCGCATTCAACCCCTTTTATTGCATCTTCTGATGGGATTCTTTCCTGCAATGCTTTGCTCGATCCTGCAATCCTATCACGCAAGCCACAAAAGAATCGGAGAGTGATCTCTCCGAAAAGAAAGCCGCTACGGACGTCCG
>JAFPBP010000078.1 GCA_017424085.1 Clostridia bacterium | reverse complement strand
CCTCTCACCTATACCTGGGCAGGCTATCTGTTCGACGGAAGCTACAGCCTGAATGCGGATGCCCACGGCGGTGCGGTCAACGCGCTTTCCAATATTAACTGTCTTCGCATTGATACCGCTGCTTTTTCGGGAAAGTACAAATACGGTGCCATCCGTAAGGACGGCACGGCTCCCTCAGAATATCTGAAGCTGGATGCCCGTCTCTTTTCCGATCAGCCCAATTTCTCCTTTGCTTGCTGGGTCTACCGCAACGGAGAGGATAAGGCAAATAAGGAGTGCTTGCTGGATCTGAGCGGCCTCGGCGTTCTTCGCCTCGCTCCCTATATCACCGACGAGAACGGAGATTACGCCGCATATCTGGAATATACCGCGCCCGACGGATCGGTTCAGCAGACCAAGATCAAGAACGGCTCTCCCGCAAATCCCCTCAAGCGTTGGGTCCATTACGCCATGACCGTTTCCTCTGACGGCACAGTGAAGATCTACGTCAACGCCACCCTCGCCACCACCGTGGCGACGGGTGTTCGCCCCATCGATCTGAAGATAAATTCCGCACGGATCGTGACCGGCTCCTCCACGGAGAATGCGACCCGCACCGTTGTGGACGAGATTTACGTGGCATCCCGCGTTCTGTCCGATTCCGACGTTCGTCGCATCCGCTACAGCGGTGTTGCGGAGTATACCACCACCGGCGGGATCGATCCCGAGGAGACCACTACCACAGATACTTCTCAGGGCAGTGAGACGACCGATAATCCCCTTGCCCCCGATCAGACCGACGTGAACGAGGATTCCTACAATGAAACCGGCTCTGTGGCGGGCGGATTCATCGGGACCACCTTTGACGATCGCTCCAACCCGGGGTATGATATGAATCACGGAGCAAATGCCGTGATCCATAACGGGCTTCTCACGGGCGGGATCCATTCCTACGGATTGGATCTGGACGGAAAGGCATTCCTGCGTTATCCCAAGGGGATCCTTGACGGCGCCGACGCTCTGACCATTGCGCTTTCCTATTCCTGGGACGGCGATACCATGGGGCTTGCCCGCTCCCAGCGCCTCTTTGACTTTTCTCGCAAGGTTTCTTCGGTTTCCGATCCTCTGGCGTTCATTTATCTTGAAATGGGGATCAACGGCTCGGGCTTGCGCCTCGGGCTCAGCGACGGGATCTCCACCACGTATCTGACCTGCGATTATTCCGAGCTGAACGTCTGGACCCGCATTACCGTTACGATTTCCGACGGTGCCATCGTCGTTTATCTGAACGATAAGGTTGCCGCTACGGGATATACCGAGGTCGATATTGCCGCCATCAGCCCCAACTATTGCTACGTGGGCAAGAGCGGCGTGAAGGGTGATCCTCTTTTTCGCGGGATCGTGGATGAGATCTATATCTCAACCCGCGCTCTCCAACCTACGAAGGTCGGCGCTTTCATGAAGGGCATTGCCAAGGCTGCCGATGATTCCACGAATATCGGCTCCGATCTCTGGAGCATGATCACCTATCTGGCAATTGGCGTTGCCGCCGTGCTTGCCGTGATTCTGATCATCGTTTTCGTTCTCGTGATCATGCGTAAGGATAAGGCTCTTCCGCAGGAGGAGGCGCCTATCCCCAAGCCCATTCCTCCCCGCGGCTTGCGTGAGGATCTGGAGGGGCTTTCTCCCGGTCCCCGAACCGCACGCCGTGCTCAGGCAGAGCCGATCGTTTCGGATGGGTCCGAGGATTCCACGATGAAGTTCCGCAAGGTGGATGAGGATCAGCTGAATGCGATGCTCTCCGAGGATCCCGATCAAAACGATTGATTTACGAGGTTTTTATGGTAAAACGTTTTCTTTCCGTATGGTTGACTTTGTCCCTTGCGCTCTCCCTTTTTTCGGCGTGCGCTTCGACTCCCAAGACTGTTATGTACGTAGGTGACAGCGCAATTTCCCGCGAGGAGTATAATTACACCTACAACACTCAGGTTCGGGATTTCTACGATGCCTATTCCTCCTATCTGTCCTATTTCGGGATCGATCCCGATAAGCCTCTGGAGGAGCAGCCCTGCTCCTTTACGGAGGAGGGAGGCACGTGGGCAGATTATTTCATGGATCAGACCGAGACCATTCTGACGCAGGTCTATTGCTTCTATAACGAAGCAAAGGCCAAGAACGTCGGGTTGAATGAGGAGTATGCCGAGCAGCTGGATGCGTATATGCTTTCCGTGTCCGAAGCCGCAAAGAAGCAGAACGTGACCGTTGCCTCGTATCTTTCCGACAACTTCGGTGTCGGTGTGACGGAGGATCTGTACCGTGAGTTTCTGACCCACCGTCTGATCGCAACTCAGTATTGCGAGCAGGTATTGGCTGAGATCGTTTATTCCGATGCGGATTACGAGGCGTATTACGAAAAGAATAAGATCGCCGTGGATAAGGTCTCCTTTCTGTTCTTTACCCTGGATGAGGATTGTCTGCCTGCGGGCTCTTCCTTTGAGACCGAGGCAGAGCTTCTGAACGCCATTAAGGCGCTGGCGGATTCCTTCCTTGCCGCCGCCACCTCGCCCGAGGCATTCCTTCAGCAGGCGGTGTACTACGCTCCCGCCGAATACAAGGAGAATTATTCCTCCATCTCCTCGGTCTACGCAAGGAACGTTTCATCCTCCGATCTTTCGGAAGGCGACATGAGGGATTGGCTCTATCATTCCTCCCGTAAGGAAGGGGATAAGGCTCATCATCAGACTGCGCAGGGCGTGATTACCGTATGCTATTTTATGTCCCGCAGTCGGGATGAATCTCCGTTGGCGTCCATGCGCCATATTCTTCTGGAGATCACCGAAACCGATAAAGGGTCCGACAAGGAGCAGATGTATACGGATATCCTTGCCGTTCGGGATGAATGGGCAGCAAAGGGATATACTGCGGATGCCTTCGCCGAGCTCGCGGAGAAATATTCCGAGGATCCCGGCTCTGCCACCTCGGGCGGAGTTTATACCGATTTTGCCAAGGGCTCCATGGTAGATCCCATTGACGAATGGATCTTTGCCGAGGGGCGCGAGGAGGGCGATTTTGAGATCATCCTCACCGAATTCGGGTACCATCTGGTGCAGTTTATGGGGTACGGTCAGGTTGGTTGGAAGGCAGAATGCTACGATGAACTGCAGGACGAGGACTATTTTGAGATCCTGACCTCGTTGCAGGAGAAGCACAAGACCACCTTTGAAGAGAATTATCGGGACCTGCTCAAGGGCAAGAAATGATAAAATTTGTATATTGAATATTGTAATATATGGAGGTATTTGAGATGATTCAGAAAGAAATGCTGATCGGAGATATGATTCGCGCTTATCCCCAGGTGGGCGAGGTTCTTCTGCGGTTCGGAATGCACTGTCTCGGCTGCATGGCGGCTCGGGGAGAGAGCATTGAGGATGCTTGTGCCGTTCACGGCCTGGACGTGGATGAGGTTCTGGAAGCCCTCAACGCGGCAATCGAAGAATAATAAGCGAACAAAACGAAGGGTAAAAGGTGCTGCCTTTTGCCCTTTTTGTCGAGGAGATCTATGGATTTGACCATGCTTTCCCCCCGTCTTGCCGCCGTGGCGGAGCTTGCCTCCCCCTGTACGGTTCTGGCGGACGTGGGGACCGATCACGCCCGTTTGCCCGTGTTTATGATCCAACAGGGGCTTTGCTCTCGTGCCTATGCCTGCGACGTGAACGACGGACCCCTGCAGCGTGCCGCCTCTGCCGTTGCCGAAGCGGGGCTTGCCGACGTGATCGCTACGGTGAAAAGTGACGGTCTGCACGCCGTTTCGAAGGATTACGACGCCTTGGTGATTGCGGGAATGGGGGGCGATCTGATCGCCCGAATTCTCTATGAATGCCCTCCCGTGGAGGGGGCAAGGCTGATCCTTCAGCCCATGACCAAGCCCGAAACTCTGCGGCGGTATCTGTTCCGCCATGGGTATTCCATCCTGCGGGAGCGGGCGGTCAGTGAAGGGGAGAAGAGTTATATTATCCTGTCGGTCACTCGGTGCCCCACCGAGAGCTTTTGCGAGGAGGATTGCTATCTTCCTCAAAATCTGGATTGCACTCCCGATGCCCCCGCATATCTGGAAAAGCTCTTGACCGCGCATCAACGCCGCCTTTTGGGACTGCGCCGCGCAGAGGTCCCCGATTTTGATGCGATGGCGTGGGAAGAGCGGATGTATGAACGGTTGCACGATCAATGGAAACGATATTCCAGGAGGTTACACGATGACGCTGAATGAGCTTGTTACGGTGCTGGATCCCCATGCACCCTTTTCTACTGCCCTGTCTTTTGACAATGCGGGCATTCTTTGCGGCGACCCCAAGCGGGAGATCCGCAAGGTTTTGTTATCCTTGGATATTACCTACTCTGTCATTGACGAAGCGGAGCGCCTCGGGGTTGATCTGATCCTCACCCATCATCCTGCGCTCTTTTCTCCGCAAAAGACCTTTTCGCCCGCCGATCGGGTCTACCGCCTCATTGAAAAAGGCATTGCCGCCGTTGCCGTGCACACCAATCTGGATGCGGCGAAGGGCGGGGTCAACGACGTTCTGGCTTCGATCGCAGGGCTTGAATCCGTGACCCTCTTTGAGGGCGATCCCGACGGAATTGCCCGTGCGGGCGTCCTTTCTGCGCCTCTGCCTCTGACCGAGTATGCGGCAAGGATCAAAGCCGATCTTTCTGCCAATAACCTCCGTATTGCCGATGGGGGACGTCCCGTGTCCCGCGTGGTCCTGTGCGGCGGCTCGGGTGGAGATCTGTGGGAATCCATGGTGGGAACCGACTACGATACCCTGCTTACGGGAGAGGCGAAATACCATCATTTTCTGGAAGCCGCACAAGCAGGGATCAACATCATAGAAGCGGGGCATTATGCCACGGAGGCTCCCGTTTTGCCCGTGCTGGAGTGCTGGCTGAAGCAAGCCGATCCTGCGCTGACCGTGGTCTATTCTGCCTTCACCGACCCCGTTGGCTCGGTGTGATACTGTTTATTGGAAGGATATTATCGTTATGCCTATTGACGGAATTATGCTCCGCGCCCTGCGGGACGAGCTTTCCGACCATGCGGGTGCCCGTCTGGATCGGATCACCCAGCCTGAGCGGGACGAGGTGGTTCTGTATTTCTATTCCAAGGGAGAGAACCGCCGTCTGTTGCTCTCCGCAAACGCCGTAAGCCCCCGCATCCAATGGATGGGCTACGCCAAGGAAAATCCCGCCTACGCCCCCAATTTCTGCATGCTTCTCCGTAAGCATCTGGCGGCGGCGCGGCTCATGGACGTGGTTCAGCCCGGGCTGGAGCGGGTGCTGATCCTGCGGTTTGATTGTAAGAACGACTTCTACGAGGCGGTGGAAAAGCGCCTGATCATCGAGATCATGGGGCGTGCCTCCAATCTGATCCTTACCGACGGAGAAGGAAAGATCTACGATGCTCTGCGGCAGGTTGACCTGTCCTCCTCCTCGCCCCGCCGCATTTTGCCCGGAGTGACCTATCAGTTGCCTCCTTCTCAGAATAAGATCTCGATTTTGGAGGATTTTACCGTCCCCGCCCCCGAGTCCGACCTGCGCGCCGATCGGTTTCTGACGAGCACCTTTGAGGGCTTTTCTCCTCTCTTGTCCCGTGAGATCTCGTATCGTTGCTTCGGCTCCTGCGACGCCGATCTGTCGTCCCTGCCCGACGGTGGAATTCCCCGTCTGACCGAGGCTCTTCACGCTCTTCGGTCCGCCGTTTTGTCCCGTGCCTACGCCCCCGTGGTTCTGAAGGCGCAGGTCCCCAAGGACGTCTACTGCTTCCCCGTGACCCAGTACGGTGAGGGGTATACCTGTCAGCCTCATCCCACCTGCTCTGCGGCGCTGGACGCCTATTACGCGGAAAAGGATACGGTGGAGCACATCCGTCGTCATTCCGCAGACATCTCCAAGCTGGTTTCCACCGCCATTGCCCGAACCTCCCGTAAGATCGATGCTCAGCGGGCAGAGCTGGAGGAAAGCGACCGTGCGGATGAATTCAAGACCTACGGCGATCTGATCGTTTCCAATCTGTATCGGTTCAAGGGGCACGAATCGTCTGCGGTTCTGACCGATTATACCCAGGATCCTCCCGCCGACGTGAAGATCCCGCTGGACCCCTCTCTTTCCGCCAGCCGTAACGCACAGGTCTACTATAAAAAATATAAGAAGGCTCAGACCGCCAAGAATATTCTGCGGGAGCAGATCACCCTCGCGCTTGCGGAGCTGGAGTATCTGAATTCGGTGTCCGATGCGTTGTCCCGCGCCACGGGTCTGTCCGAGCTGACCGACCTGCGCCGTGAATTGGCAGGGCAGGGGTATCTGCGCCGCGCCGCCACCAAAAAGGGCGGAAAGGATCGGGAGCAGTCCAAGCCTCTGCGCTATACCACGAGTGAAGGCTTTACGGTCTTGTGCGGGCGCAACAATCTGCAGAACGATACTCTGACCCTTCGCACCGCCGACCGTCGGGATATTTGGTTCCACGTGAAGAACAGCCCCGGAAGCCACGTGATCCTGCTTCTGGAAGGAAAGACCCCCACCGATCTCGCCATGACCGAAGCCGCAGTTATTGCCGCTACCAACAGCAGCGTGCGCGATGCCGATAACGTGGCGGTGGACTATACCGAGGTCCGTAATATCCGCAAGCCCGCAGGGGCAAAGCCCGGCATGGTGGTCTACGAAACCTACCGCACCGCCTACGTGGATCCTTCCCCCGAGCTGTGTGCCGCACGGAAAAACAAGAATTGCGATTAAAGAAAACGAGAGAAAAACGAAGAAAATAAAAGAAAACAAGAGTTTGCAAATTGTAAATTGAAAAATTTCAAAAAACCTCTTGACAAATTGCGTCGGTTATGATATAATAATCGAGCTGAAAAAATCAACATTCGAAATGAATGATATGGAGGAATTGCGAGTCATGGCAACTATTATGGCGAAAGCGACCGAAATCGATCGCAAATGGTACATCGTCGACGCTGCAAACAAGCCCCTGGGCCGTACTGCCAGCGAAGTGGCGAAGATTCTGAAGGGCAAGCATAAGCCCACCTACACCCCCCACGTGGATTGCGGCGATCACGTAATCGTGATCAACGTTGAAAAGGCGATTCTCACCGGCAAGAAGCTGACCGATAAGTATTACCGTCATCACACCGGTTGGGTCGGCGGTCTGAAGGAAGTTCAGTACGCTACCCTCATGAAAGAAAACCCCGAATTCGCTTTCGAGCGCGCCGTTAAGGGTATGCTTCCCGCTACCACCCTCGGCCGTAACGCTCTCACCCGTCTGAGAGTTTATCGCGGCAGCGAACACAAGCATCAGGCTCAGAAGCCCGAAGTTTTGAATCTTGACTGATTAGGGGGACAATGAAGATGTATACTTCCAAGAAAGCGTACTTTTACGGTACCGGCAGAAGAAAGAAGTCCGTTGCCAGCGTTCGTGTTTACGAAGGCACCGGCAAGATCACCATCAACGGCAGAGATATCGACGAGTACTTCGGTCTCGAGACCCTGAAGCTCATCGTTCGTCAGCCCATGGCTCTCACCGACACTCTCGGTAAGTTCGACCTTGTGATCAAGGTTCTGGGCGGCGGCGTTTCCGGTCAGGCAGGTGCCATCCGTCACGGTCTGTCCCGCGCTCTCGTTAAGGTTGATGCAGATGCATACAAGGCTACTCTGAAGAAGGCAGGCCTGCTGACCAGAGATCCTCGTATGAAGGAAAGAAAGAAGTACGGCTTGAAGGCCGCCCGTCGCGCACCTCAGTTCTCCAAGCGCTGAGTCTGCTTCCTTCTTTGCGGCGGTTCCTCGCTTTTTGCGGGCGATCCTCCGCACCGTTGCACGAAAGTCATACCACCCACGTTTCGTGCATATCTTGCAGTAATTGGGTCCGCGCTTTCTCGCATGACCCGATTGAATGGAACATTTCCGCTCCGTCCTCTGTACAGGGGACGGACGCGGTCTACTATACGAACAATTCCTACGGTGGTGTTCTATGAAAAATCCCTTACAACGCACGCTCGGTTGGATGAGAGTTTCTCTCTCCCTTCTCCTTCTGTGCGCTATGGCGGCGGTTCTCGTCGCCTGCTCTCCCCGATCCAACCCGTCGGATTCCGTCGGTGCGGTCGGATCCGATTCCTCCGTCTCGTCTGAGAACGTATCGGAGCAAGATCAGACCTTCCCCGTGTACCTTTCCGTGGACGGGGTCCACTATACCTGCGCCGTGGATGGGGAAGAGATTCGGACCGTTGAAGATCTTCTGCTCACCTATCGGGTCACCTTAGGTGCCGATGATGAGATCAATTACGATCTCTCTGCTCAGCTTGAGGGTGAAATGACCGTTCAGGTGGGACGGGTCACCTACGAGGAATCTGTGGAAAAGGAATCCATTCCCTACGGAACCCAGCAGGTTCTCATGTCCTATGCCTTCAATTCGGCGAAGTACGCGCCCCGTCTGAAAAATACGGCAGGCGTTCCCGGTGTCCGTGAGGTCACCAAGCGGACCAAGCTGGTGGACGGTGTCGCTGTGGAAACGAAGACCGTATCCTCCGTGGTGGTCTCCGAGCCCACCGATGCGAAGATCTACGTGGATGCTTCCTATCTTTTGGATCTTGGGGACGGTCCGCCCGAAAGCTACGAGCGAAAATTCGCTTGCGAGTTTACCGCCTATTCCTACGATGAGGAAGGCGATTCCTATACCTATTCCGGTGATATTGCCAAGGTTGGCTACGTTGCGGTGGATCGCTCCGTGATCCCCATCCATTCGTATCTGTACGTGGTTCTTGACAACGGCTTCGTATACGGCTATTGCTATGCGAAGGATACGGGTGGTGCCATCAAGGGGAATATTATCGATATTTTCCTCCCCACCGATGAGGACTGCCGTTATTTCGGCAGATTGCAGGGAACGGTATACGTGATCTCGTCGGGCTCGTAATAAAGTTGAAACTACGTGAATCCAAGGATTTCCCTGCGGGGCGGTCCTTGGATTTTTAGTAAAAGGATGATATATTATGGCATTGATTCGCACTCACACCAAAAACTTTACCGACGGCGTTGTTACCTTGCGCCCCATGACCGATGACGACCTGCCCCTCCTTTACCGTTGGAATGAGATCCCGAGGTTCTGCATTTCAGTGAGGGTGACGTGGATCCCTACACTCCCGAAGAGGTGGATTCTCTCTATCAATCCCTGT
>JAFPBP010000077.1 GCA_017424085.1 Clostridia bacterium | reverse complement strand
TGCTATGCTTTATCATGCCGAAGGCAATTCATGAACGAAGTTCAATTCACGGCGCAAGCCAATTCATGCCATTTAGGGCAATTCATTATGGGCACGCTCGAATAACTTATGTTAATCCTTCGTTATCGCGCGTGCCCATTCGTCGGGGCTTCTTTTTTTACGGAATGACAAGAATGTTATTTTTTCGTCCTTCCTCTTGATTTTTTCCGTAAAGTATGTTATACTGTTTTCAAGAGCCGAAAGGAGTGTACCGTTATGGAAAATGAAATGTTAAAAACCCATCCCGCGGTCTTTGCCGTGGAGGATGAATATCAGATCATGGTCTGCGTGAAGGCGCCCTGCCTCATGTGGGTTCAGGTCGGCGAGGAAAAATACTTCGACGAGTCCAACGGAATTCTGCGTTCCAACGTGACCACCCATCGCATGCGCGTTCCCGCCGCCGAGTTGAACGCCGCCAAGGAGTATACTCTCTGTTGGCGCAAGATCATCGACCGCAAGCCCTATTTCCCCGAGTCCGAGGATGAGGTGCAGGTTCGCTATTCCTTCCGCCCTCTGCCCGATGGTCGAATCGTTATGTATCATATTTCCGATGCGCATAATATGGTTTCCGCTCCCGTTGCCGCTGCGCGGAATTTTGAGGCAAAATACGGAAAGATCGACCTTTTGGTGTTGAATGGGGATATCCCCAATCACAGCGGTGAGATCGCTTATTTTGATACCATTTATGAAATCGTTTCTCAACTGACCGAGGGGCAGGTCCCCACCATCTTCTCCCGAGGAAATCACGATCTGCGGGGCTTCTACGCGGAGACCATTGCGGAATATACTCCGAATTGGAACGGAAATACCTATTATACCGTCCGCCTCGGCTCGATTGGAGCCGTCCTTCTGGACTGCGGGGAAGATAAAGTGGACTCCTGCGATGCGTACGGACACACCATGTGCTGCCATCAGTTCCGCAAGCGCCAATCCCGCTGGCTCCGTCAGGTTGCCGAAAGTAAGGTCTTTGACGATCCCGCGCTGAAGTATAAGCTGGTGATCAGCCATAAGCCCTTCTCGGTTCGGCAGGAAGCGGATCGCTTCAATATCGAGCCCGATATTTACGGCGAATGGTGCTCTGTATTGAAAAATGAGATCCATCCCGATCTGATGATCTCGGGGCACCACCACGAGCAGTTTGTCACCTTCCCCGGGGACGAACGGGACGATTATCTGGGGCATCCCTGCCCCGTGGCGGTTTGCTGTGTTCCCCGCCGCGGAAAGGCTGCCGAGGGAACGGTGGATAAGCATCTCGGTGCGGGCTTCCTCTTTGAGGATGGAAAAATCACCTGCTGCCCTGTGGACAGCGAGGGTGTCTTCCTGGAAGAGACCGTGATCGAATAATTTCAGATAAAAAACGAGCGCAGAGGAGTTTTTCCTCTGCGCTTTCGGTTTTTGTTCGGTTAATACTGTTTGCCCCAGTAGAGCATGTATTTTGCGGGCTTTCCGCAGCAAACGCATTTGTCGCCCAGGTTTTCCTGATCGAAGGGAATGCAACGGCTGCGTACGCCGAATTCCTCACGAACCGCATCCTCGCATTCGGGATCGCCGCACCACATGGTCTTGATGAAGCCCTGCTTGGAGTCGGTGATCTCCTTCAGCTCTTCCTTGTTGTGAGCCACGTAGGTCATGGCGTCGCGGCGCTCTTCGGCACGCTTGTACATATCGTCGTGGATGGTATCCAGCAACTGGGGCAGGAAAGAGGTGATCTCGTCCAGAGAGACGGTCATCTTCTCGCCCGTGTCGCGGCGTGCGATAACGCATACGTTGTTTTCGATGTCGCGGGGTCCGATCTCCAGACGGACGGGAACGCCCTTCATCTCGTATTCCGCAAACTTCCAGCCGGGAGACTGCTCGGAATCGTCCATCTTCACACGCAGCCCTGCGGCGGCAAGACGGTCGCGGATCTCGCCCGCCTTATCAAGAACGCCTGCCTTGTGCATTGCCACGGGAATGACCACAACCTGCGTGGGCGCAATGCGGGGAGGAATGACCAGACCGTTGTTGTCCCCGTGCACCATGATGAAGGCGCCGATCAGACGGGTGGTTACGCCCCAGGAGGTCTCGTAGCAATACTGAAGCTTGTTGTTTTTATCGGTATACTGAATGTTGAACGCCTTGGGGAATCCGTCGCCGAAGTAATGGGAAGTTCCTGCCTGCAGGGCAACGCCGTCGTGCATCAGCGCTTCGATGGCGTAGGTCGCTTCCGCGCCTGCAAATTTGTCGCTTTCGGTCTTCTGTCCCTGAATCACGGGCATGGCAAGATAATTCTTGCAGAAGTCGGTGTAAATGTTCAGCATGCGGATGGTTTCTTCCTTTGCCTCCTCCGCCGTAGCGTGAACGGTATGACCCTCCTGCCACAAGAACTCACGGGAACGCAGGAAGGGACGGGTGGTCTTTTCCCAACGAACCACGGAGCACCATTGGTTGTACAGCTTGGGGAGATCTCTCCAGGATTGAACGATGTGGGAGAAATGCTCGCAGAACAGGGTCTCGGAGGTGGGACGAACCACCAGAGGCTCAGCCAGCGGCTCCTGACCGCCCTTGGTTACCAGCGCAACCTCGGGGGCAAAGCCCTCCACGTGATCCTTCTCCTTCTGGAGGAGAGATTCGGGGATGAACATGGGCATGTAGACGTTCTCATGTCCCGTAGCCTTGAACATGGCGTCCATATTTTTCTGGATGTTTTCCCAAATGGCATACCCGTAGGGACGGATGATCATGCAGCCCTTGACGCTGGAATAGTCAACCAATTCCGCCTTCAGGCAGATGTCCGTGTACCATTGTGTGAAATCCTCATCCATGGAAGTGATTTCTTTTACAGTCTTTTCAGCCATAGCGTGACTTCCTTTTCTAAAAGTGATTAGAGATATTATAATATAAAATGTTCGTTCTGTCAATCGCAAAAACAAGGGTTTTTTATGAAATCGCCTGAAGTTTGCAAAAATATTGTAATTTTGTGCGGAAAAATTCCTTTTTTTGAAAATTTCGAGTTTTTTCTTGTGTGTTCATAAAAATGTCACGATTCCCCCCAGAATATCAAAAGAAATGACATCAAATTGCCACATCTCTATTATATAATTTCATGGAACGCTCCTATATCTATTTTTATATATAAATGTAGTGGCGCAAAGAGAAATGTCATCAGCAAAGACATGGAGGTTATGTTCAATGAAACATGTTTCAAAGGCACTCTTGCTGACGCTGGTATTGTCGCTGACGGTGAGCATTCTTGCCGCCTGCTCCGGTACCACGGGTCTTGTCAAGGGTAGCGAAGCCCTCGGTACTCCCGAAACGGTATCCCGTAATAAGGAACCCTATTCGACCACCCTCATTCCCTACGCATCGGTCGAGCAGGCTCTCGGTGGGGATTATACCGCTTCTCCGTACTACAAATCCATGAACGGTCTTTGGGATTTCGCGGCGGTCATCAGCCCCAAGTATATCCCTTCCGGATATGAGAAGAACGATTACGTTTATTCTTATTCCGATAACCCCACCGTTCGCAAGAACGATGAAGAACCCATCACCTGGGGTACCATCTCCAGTCCCTCCAACTGGGAAATGGCAGGGTATGACTACATGGATTATTCCTACAATACCTATCCTTGGGGTGATCTGGTTGCGCCCAACATCTCCGACACCTACAATCCCGTCGGTCTGTACCGTAACCTTCTGAACGTTCCCGCTGATTGGGACGGCCGTCAGGTTTATATTTCCTTTGAAGGCGTTGCTTCCTGCATCTACGTTTACGTGAACGGCGCTCTGGTCGGTTATGCGGAAGACAGCTATACCGGCAAGACCTTCAATATCACCGATGCCGTTAAGTTCGGTGCTGACAACCTGGTCGTTCTTGAGGTCTATAAGTACTGCGACGGTTCCTATCTGGAAGCTAACGATTCTCTGAAGTTCGGTGGTGTTTACCGCGACGTTTACGTTTACTCCGCTCCCGAAACTCAGATCCGTGACTTTACCTATGATATGCAGCTGAGCGGGGAAGACGCTCTGATGAACGTCAAGGTTGCTCTCGCTTCCTATTCCAAGCCCTCCGACGAGCTTTCCGTTGAGATGTCCGTTTACGACGAAAACGGCAACGCGATCCTTTCCGCCACCCGCGTTGGTGACACTGCGAACTTCTCCGCGAAGCCTGTGTCTTCCGCCAATGCGTATACCGGTGAGGTCGGCTCCCGTATTTCCGTTCCCTCTCCCAAGCTTTGGTCTGCTGAAACCCCCAACCTTTACACCGTTGTCCTCGAGCTGAAGGACGGTGATGAGGTGATCGACACGGTCAGCAAGCGTATCGGCTTCAAGACTGTCGGCGTTGAAGTGGATGACAATGGCGTTCAGTCCTTTGTGATCAACGGCAAGGTTGTGACTTTGCGCGGTATTCTTTATAATGAAAACAGCCCCGTCAACGGCATGGCTGTTACCCGCGAAGAAATGATCGCCGACATCAAGCAGATGAAGGAACTCAATATCAACGCTGTCCGCTCTCCCGGACGTCCCCTCAGCGAGGAATTTATTTCTCTTTGTGATGAGTACGGTCTGTACGTCATTGACGATATCAGCCTGAACTCCAATCCCTACAGCAATAAGGATGAATCTTCCATCCCCGGCGATCAGACCGTTTGGCAGAATGCTTGCCTGGACCGTCTGCTCAACGTGGTGTACCGCGATAAGAACAGCGCCTCCGTAATCATGTGGTCTATCGGTAGCGATTCCGGTATGGGCTCCAACTTCTCCGTTATGAGAAACTGGCTCACCTCCGCCGACAGCCGTATGATCATCTACGACGACGATTCCTCCGCTTCCGACCTTGTCATCGGTGCGAATCTGGCGCTGAACGATCTGTATCAGCTTCTGAACGATTCCGGCAACAAGAAAGCCATCCTGTTCCAGGATACCCGCGGTGGTCTTCTGAATAACGGTGGTAACTTCTCCGCATATTCCAAGATGATGAACGAATACGCTTCCTTCCAGGGCGGTTTCTTCGCTTACTGGGCTGATAACGCGATCTTCTATCCCATCAACGCTGCGGACGCTGCCAACACCCTGCGCAATACCCCCTACAATGCTGAAAATGCAGCTCTCTATCGCTTGACCTATCCCAGCGATATGGCAGACGGTTACATTTCCCTCTCCGGTATTCTGACCGCTGACCGCAAGGCTCAGTCCGATGCCGTGGAATTCCGTAACGCCTTTGCTCCCGTTTACGTTGACGTTGTGGATGCCTCCAAGGGTGTCTTCGCCGTTTACAACCGTGATGCATTTGCTGCCATCAATGAGAATTACGTGCTGACCTATGAGGTCACCGACGGTACCAAGGTCATTAAGACCGGAACCCTCTCCGATCTGAAGGTTGCCCCCGGTGCCTCCGATACCTTCACCGTGGAATACGGTACCACCGATCTGGATGGTTGCTACATTTACTTCACCGTGAAGTATAAGAATGCACCCGCCTGGGCTGATGATAATGATTTTGAGGTCTTTGCCAAGCAGTACTCTCTTGTTGAAGAGGTTTCTCTGAACAAGGACGGTTCGGTTCAGCAGCATGCCGGCACTCTCAATCTCGGTGTCTATCAGGCTCCCGAAATCAAGACCGACGGCGTCACCTTTGCCTCCGGTAAGGTTTACGTAACCAACCGTTCTCAGGCAAACTTTAACGATCTTTATGCTCTCAGCTGGATCATCTATGAACAGCACCCCTATTGGGAAACCAAGCGTTGGGTTGTTTACGATGAAGGTAAGATGGACTCCTTTGATGTTCCCGCAGGCTCCGTAAATCTGCCCGTAACCATTCCCGTAAATACCACCGGTGCTGTCTCCGGCGGTACCTATGTAGCGTACATTATCCTCACTGCCAAGGCTGACATGGCTGATGTTCCCGCAGGCTCTCAGATCGTCTTCTCGGTCAACAGCAGCGGATACGACAACATTCCCTTCACTCCCGATCCCATCCGTAAGCCCGTGGTTGTCGGTGAAACCGGAAGCGGCGACGCCATCATGGGACCTGCCGAAGTGGATAAGGAGCCCGAAGTGGATGAAGAAAAGGACCTGTTCGAGGTTCCCGTTCCCGAATCCTACACCGGTTCTTCCGTGATCACCCTGTCCAATGACAAGGTAACCCTGAAGATCGATGCTACCACCGGTCTGATCATTCAGTACAATGTGGATGGCAAGGACATCTTCGTTCCCGGCAATGGAACCAACGCTTCCATGCTGGCAAACCTCTACCGCAATCCCACCGGCGGTGACATCGTTTCCTCCGCCGTTACCACCTCTGTTCAGACTGCTCTGAAGAACCTGTCTCAGAACAATGCCACCACCAAGTTCCTTGCTGACGGCTACAAGCTGACTCAGGTTGCCGCAAACCACTACCGTGTTGAAATGGAATTCCTGTGGGTTACCTACCCCCTGAAGACCATGCGCTCCTTCAGCTACGATACCAAGTATGTGGTTGTTTACGACGTTTACTCCGACGGTGAGATTCAGGTCTCTGTCAAGTATGAGCCCACCGTTACCGCTACCGCACCTCTGGAGCTTTCTTCCATCATGAACCTGACCACCGAGTTCAAGACGATGAGCTGGTACGGTCTGGGTGCAGGGGAGACCTACAGCGATAAGGTCGGTGATTCTCGCGTTGGTCTTTACAAGGACGTCGCAATCGTAGATCAGCTGGGCTCCGATTACATCTACAGCACCGGCTCCGGTGATAAGACTCAGCTTCAGTGGGTTGCTCTGGAACGTGCCGACGGTACCGGTATCGTTATCACCAGCGACAGCGATCTCTTCTCTGTCAACGTTTCCAAGGATTATCCCTGGACCAACAATTCCTACGCTTCCTCCTCCGCTGTTGCCGCTGCGAAGACCACGGTTCTCCGTGTGATCGGTCAGCAGAGAGGCGTCAGCGCAAACACCATCTTCGATGAAGAGTATTCCGATGCTCAGTACATCGTTCCCGGTGTGAACTACGTTTACTCCTTCCGTATCGTTCCCGTTGCTGCCGGCTACGATGCCGAGAAGATCAGCAAGACCGTCCTCAACAGCGGTACTCAGCTGGTAACCGAAAAAGTCCTCACTCTGGACAATAAGTCCTTCGCTCTGACCAATGCTGCATCTGCCTCCACCTACCTGTCCGGTAACGCTCAGGACGGCGTGATTTCTATCCTGGCTGCCCTCGGTAACGATTCTCAGATCTGGATCAAGGAAGCCGCCAACGACATCTCTGTGTCCGAAGCATTCCGTATTAAGAGCGTTTCCGCCGGTCTCTACCTGTCTCCCGTATCCAGAGACTCCTCGGGCGTTCCCCCGACTGAGGCAGAAATCACTCTGGCACCCTACTATAACAACAGATGGCAGAACTGGACCTATGATAAGGATCAGCTCTTCTCCGTTGAGTATAACTCCGGTAACGGTCTGTGCGCTCTGTATATTGCAGGAGCCTCCGACTTCAAGAACATCGGCGTTCGTATGGCTCTGAAGGCTGCCCGTTCCGACGCTCAGTCCAAGTGGACCCTTATCGTTGACTCCAACGATACCTCCAAGATGCAGATCCGCAGCGCCCTCTCCGGTAAGTACCTGACTGTCGTTGACAGCCTGACCTACTCCAATCCTCTCGTCGAGAGCCGCGCCTTCCGTCTGCGTAACTTCTCCAACCGTGCAAACTGGAACAGCTATGCAAGCATCGCGATCTTCCCCCAGTACACCGAAGCAAACCGCGATTGCTGGGTTGGTGACGGTCAGTACGTTACCATGTGGGATCTGCTCCCCGCTGATTCTCAGATGTGGACCTTCGTTCCCGTGAACGGCGGCTACAACATCATCAACAAGGAAAGCGGCAAGGCTCTGACCGTGGTTGACGGTGTTCTCTCCGAGCAGGCGAAGAACAACGCTGCTTCTCAGGTCTGGTCTGTCGTTGCTTGCGACGGTATGTACGGTATCGTCAACACCGCTTCCAACATGGCTCTTACCCTCCGCTCCGTAAACGGTCAGACCGTTCTTATGGTTCAGGAATGGGAAGAACTGGCAATTCAGATGTGGAACTTCTCTTCCGAAGACGATCTGAAGGTCAACGTGGAAGCCGGCGACAACTGGTATTAATTCCGCATTCCAAAACCCCCGAACGAAATTTCGTTCGGGGGTTGCTTTTTTACCGCCGTCGTTGCCTGCTTTTTCGTGCCGTCGGCAGCTTGGTTCCTTTCACGGGGGCGCTCAGACTGACCGTTTCATTGTCGATTTTAACGATTCTGAGCGCACATCCCGTGGCGTCGGTTCCCGATGCTATGGGGTTTGACAGATATGCCGTTTCCGACGGATAATGTTCGTTGAATTTGTCTTTCAAAATGCATCCCTCCCGTCAATATTCTTCCCTCGATTTTTGCCGATTTCTTCGGAAATTTCAGCCTTTTTCCTTTTGAAACTTTTTGTAAAACCCCTTGACACGATCGCCTTTCCATGATATAATATATCTGTTATATTTAGGGATATAGCCAAGTCGGTAAGGCACCAGACTTTGACTCTGGCACTTCGTAGGTTCGAGTCCTGCTATCCCTGCCAAAAAATTCGACAAGTTTCAACTTGTCGAATTTTTTTATCCAAGCCGCAGGCTTGGCATATCATCACCGCGCGAAGCGTGGTGCATATCATCAGCCCCTTTGGGGCTGTATCTCATCACGCTTTAGCGTGCATC
>JAFPBP010000076.1 GCA_017424085.1 Clostridia bacterium | reverse complement strand
GAAGTATCGGTAGAGGGATCACCGGGCAATACGTAAACCGCAATGGAGAAGAATTGGGAGGGATTGCTCTTGGAGAAGCCCACCACGTAGCAGGGCTCGCCCGCCGTTTCGGTAACGCCCGTCAGAGTCATTGCTGCAAGGTCGATCTTCACGATGCTTTCGGGGTAGGTCATTTCGGGATCTGCGGGAAGGAGGGCGGGATCGATGGCGATGGTTTCCCCTGCCTTCACGGTCAGATAGGGCGCCTTTTCCACCGTTACGGTGGTGGTTGCGGTCAGTTGCTTTTCTCTCAGGGTGCAGGTTGCGGTGATGGTGACCTGTCCTTCCTTGAGCCCTACGATGTTACCGTTTTCGTCCACGGTAACGATGGTGGGATCGGAGGAGGTCCAGGTGACCTCGGGAAGCTCGTTCGTCGTGGTGATCGCAACGCTCAGAAGCCCTTCGTTGAGGGGAGCACGGTCATAGATGACCGGATTTTCCTCGTCGAAGACCAGCTCGGGTTCGGGAGGAATAATGTAAATCACTGCGGTTGCCGAGATCTTGCCCACGGCGCAGGTGACGATGACCGCTACGGGATCGTCTCCCACGGGGGCGCCCGTCAGAACGAATTCACCGGTCTGAGGATTGATGTTTACGAGATCGGTACGGTTCACGGACCAGATGGGGGTATCGCTGCAATCGGCGGGGGAGACCACGGCGGTGAAGCGATGGGCGGAAGAGTCCGCAATGTCAAGGCTCACGCTGGAGGGAGTCAAAGTGACTCGGGTTGCAGTAATACGATTATCGTTCTTGGTGACCTTGACGGTGCATTTCGCCGTCAGATTGGCATCGCCCAGATTGATCTTTGCGGTAATGGTTGCGGTGCCTTCGGAAACGGCAGAGACCGCACCGTTGGAAACGGTGGCAACGGTGGGATCGGAGGAGGTCCAAAGCACCGAGAAGCCCGAAGCGTTTTCGGGAGCGATGGTCGCAGTCAGAAGCTGGGTCTTACCTTCCTCCAGAGTAATGCTGGAGTTGGAGAGGGTGATGCTCGTGGGATCGACCAGGATGCCCGAAACCTGAATTACGCAGGAGGCGACCAGTCCGCCGTCGGCGGTGGTTGCGGTGATGGTGGCAATGCCCTCGGTCACGGGGGTCACGATGCCGTCCGCTACGGTTGCGATCTCGGGGTTGGAGGATTTCCAAGTGACGCTCTTGTTCTGGGCGTCGGAGGGGTAGAAGACCAGCTCATTGTTCAGATTCAGGGTCTGTCCGTCGCCCAAAGCGTAAACTCCGGCGGCAAAGGAGACCGACGTGAGGGAGGAGTTGTCCTCTACGACAACTACGGAGCAGGAATAGGTGGCGGTCTGTTCTCCTGCGGTCACGGTTGCGTGAATGCAGCAGGATCCGGTTCCGATGGCGACCACGGTGCCACCGCTGACGACGGCGACGGCAGAGTCGTCGGATTCCCATTCCACGGTATAATCCCCAACCTCATCCCCCTTATCTACGAGGAACAGGGATACGCTTTGCTGCAATCGGAGCTGCAGCTCCGTCTGGGAGAGGTAGAAGTTTTCCTCGATCTTGTTTTTATCTTCGCAGGCGGTCAGAAGGAGCGCCGTGAGCAGAAGCAGAACGAGGAGGACGTTTTTTGTGTGTCGAAGCAATTTCATGCAAGAAGTCCGCCTTTCGCTGTATCTTGGATCCCCCGAGGGTAAGGGGGTATATTCTACTATATATCATATCACATTTTCGGGGAAAAGTCAATACCCTTTTGAAATTCCCGAAAATGCAGAGAAATTTTCGTCATTTTGACACAGGAACGCCCCATTCCCGTTGTATGATGGAAAAGAAAGGTGGATTGCCGTGAAAACGCTTTTGATTACGCTGAACAGTAAATTTACACATACGTCTCTGGCATTGCGTTGCCTTCGGTCGGTGGCGCGGGAGGAGGTCGAGCTTCTGGAGCTGACCGTGAACCAACCCGCCGACGAGTTGTTGCGCCGCGTGCTTTCGGTTCGCGCCGACGTGTATGCCTTTTCGGTGTACGTGTTCAATCTCGTGCCCACCTGCAAGCTGATGTCCGATCTGCATCGCTCCCGCCCCGAGGCGGTGATCCTGTGCGGCGGACCCGAGGTTTCCTACGAATGCGAATCCTTTTTGCGGGAGCATCCTTACGTGGACGGCATTATGAGGGGCGAGGGGGAATCGGTCTTTCCTCAGGTGGAGGCGCTTTTGGCGCATGCCGCCGACCGTCGCCGCGCCCTTCGGGAAACGCCCTGCGCGGGGCTTTCGGTGCTGCGGGACGGGGACTATTGCGAAGCTCCCTCTCCCGAGCCCATCTGCGATCTGAGTGCGTTGCCCTTCCCTTATGAAGCGGGGGAATTGGAGGAGCTCGGTCAACGAATTCTGTATTACGAATCCAGCCGAGGCTGCCCTTATACCTGCATCTATTGCCTCTCCTCGGTGCAGGGGCGGGTGCGTTACCGTTCCTTGGAGCGAGTGTTTGAGGATCTGCAACGGTTCCTGGATGCGAAGGTGTCTCTGGTGAAATTCGTGGATCGCACCTTCAACTGCGATCGCAAGCGGGCGCTTGCCATCTGGCGCTATCTGAAGGACCACGATAACGGGATCACCTCCTTCCATTTTGAGGTGTCCGCATGGCTGTTGTCCGAGGAGGAGCTTCAGCTGCTGGAATCCTTCCGCCCCGATATGATCCTGCTGGAGGCGGGGATCCAATCGACCAATCCCGACACCCTTGCCGCCATCACCCGCCGCACCGATCCCGAAGCCCTGTACCGTGCCGTGCGTCGCCTGGCGCAGGGACCCTGCCACGTGCATACCGATTTGATCGCAGGCTTGCCCTACGAGGATCTGGCATCCTTCCGCCGTTCCTTTGATCTCGTTTTTTCATTAAAATCACAATGTCTGCAGTTGGGATTTCTCAAGCGTCTGAAGGGAACAGCTCTGTCTCATCGGCAGGACGGTGCGGAATATTCTCAATTCCCACCGTATGAAATTCTTCGCAACCAATGGCTTTCTCCCGAGGACCTTTCGGTGCTGAAGGGTGTGGAGAAGGTGTTGGAAAAGTATTGGAATTCCGGACTTTGTCGCCATCTTCTTTCTTATTGCTCCGACAATCTTCCCGAGGGCGTTTTTAATCTGTTTGTATCCATTGCCTCGGCGTGGGATCGGGACGGGTTGTTTTATCTGTCGTTAACGCCGCCCCGTCTGTTCGCCCTGATGGCGGAGCATATCGAGGAATTCTTCCCGAACGATATGAAGCAAATCGCAAATGCTCTTCTTTGCCATGACCGCTTCGTCTTCGAGCGATGCCACACGGTGGCGGAATGGCAATCGGTAACCCCCGATCGGGATCGGTTGTTGGAACTCTTGAAGAGCGGACGGGTGGAGTCTCTCTTGACGGAGGAGCAAGCCGCCGTTTTTCGCACCATGAATTCGGTGCAATGGTTCCGCAATTCCGACCTTGCAACCTTCCCCTGCACCCCCGACGGAGCCCCCGTATCCGAGACTCGTCTGTTTCTGTACGGCCCCTTGGGAATTTCCCTTGCTCTTCCGCAGGAGAACTGACCTTTGTTCAATTTGATAAAAAAGAGTACGACCCGAGGATCGTACTCTTTTTCGATTTATAACCACAGAGAAATGACATCCATGATTCTGTTTGCGATCTGCTCCATCCCGAGGTCGCCCGGATGTGCCGCCACGCCCTTGTGCTCGAAGAGCCCAACCGCCTTCATTTCGTCCAGCTCGCCCAGATCTCCCAGCTCCACCAAGGGAAGCCCGTGTTCTTCCGCGAATTGCCGCAGGGCACCGTCTCCTGCATGCTTCCAGAAGCCCGTGGTGATCAGAACCTTTGCCTTGTTCCCTCTGTCCAGATAGTTGATCAGCCGTCCGAACGCCGCCTTGAAGGTCTCCCAATCCTCGTCGTGGATGGTTGCGTTTTCGATCAGACGCATGACGATAATATCGGGACAAAACTTCGCCGCCGCCTCAAAGAGGGGAAGGGATTCGTCGTCGGTTTTGTAT